>JAIDVZ010000158.1 GCA_029059365.1 Opitutales bacterium
CTTAAATTCTTTAATATGTTGGTTCATAGTTGAAGCAGTCTACTAATCTGATTCTTTAAAGCAATAATTCAATTTGAGGATCTGAGAATTTTTTCGATTTTTTGTTCAAAGTGCGGTTCAATGTATTACTTTCATTTTCCAATTCACGAAGAATTTTCTTTGAGCGAGTAATTACTGATTTTGGTAATCCGGCCAATTTAGCGACATGTATGCCATATGACCGATCAGCCGATCCAGGAACAACTTCTCGCAAAAATATGATTTCATCATTCCATTCTTTAACCAATGTTTTGTAATTTTTTATTTTTTTTGAAGATTCTGCGAGTTTTGTTAATTCGTGATAGTGAGTAGCAAACAAAGTACGTGTGCAGCACTTTTCAACATATTCTATAACAGACCATGCAATACTTAGTCCGTCATATGTACTAGTTCCACGTCCAATTTCATCAAATATCACTAAACTGCGATCTGTCATGTTATTCAAAATATTAGCAGTTTCTGTCATTTCGATCATGAATGTTGAATTCCCTTTTGACAAATCATCTCCTGCACCAATTCGCGCAAATATACGATCAACTAGTCCAATATGACAGGATTTTGCTGGTACCCAGCATCCAATATGTGCCAAAAATACGATTAGAGCAACTTGACGGATATAAGTTGATTTTCCTGCCATATTTGGTCCGGTGATTATCGCAATTTGGTTTTCATAATCATCCAACATTGTTCCGTTCGGAACAAATTTTTGTCCACCTATGTTAGTTATGCTTTGCTCAATAACAGGGTGCCTCCCATCTATGATTTCGATTTTAAGATCATCGGATATTTCTGGACAGCAATAATTATACTCGTTAGCAAGCATCGCCCATCCAGAGTAAACATCAATTTCAGCTAATAACTCTGCGGTTTTGCGCAATTCTTTGGCGTATTTTAAAGTTTCTTCCAATATTTCATCAAATAATTTTGCCTCTAATTCGACCGCGTTTTGTTCCGCATTTAAGATTTCGTTTTCCTTTTGTCTCAGATCCTCAGTAATATATCTTTCAGCATTCACCGTTGTTTGCCGACGAATATAGTGCGGAGGAACGAGATTGAGATTAGATTTTGTTACTTCGATATAATATCCAAATG
>JAIDVZ010000159.1 GCA_029059365.1 Opitutales bacterium
GGTATGTTTTGCTCAATATGCAATAAGTTTACGCAGCATCCTTTGCTTCCTCTTCTTTATTTTCCTCTGGGATTTGGTATGAAATCATATTAGGCAAGATTTCATCTTGGATGAATGCAAATGCCTCTACAGCAGACATACGCTCTTCAGGATTGTCTACAGATATGCGAACTAGAAGCTCTACTAAGTTGTTGAGGGTATCTGGATCGAAGATGAAATAGGTTTGCGTGTGCAAAAAGGGAGGATTCCAATCCCAAGTTCTATTACGTGTAGTGTTAAGCTCATTTAAATTTTGTGCTATGTTTGGTCTAAACTCCTTATCCAATGCTACTGCAGTATTTATATCCCAATTACTCAGTTTCATTTGGTTAACCATCTCGAAATCCACTTTCCAGAACCCGTTTTCCCAAAAAAGAATCGAAAACGCTATGCGCCATAACGGGAATATGTTGATTTTATCGAAGTTATTCTCCATTACCTGGAAGATTTCCGAGTTTATCTCTATTTCTTCTTCCTCATCCATTACTCCGGCTAGGGCCCTGGCTTCGTCCCTAACCATGGTGGCCCCGGCTATAGCCACAAGCATTTCAGGAGTCATGGAGTAAAATGTAAGCCCCAAAAGCGGATTGTCAAACAAGATCATATTGGTCCGTAAAAACGCTAGTCCAAGGTCAAGCAGCTTAATTGTGTTTTGATTCGTAATCATTATGTTATCGTTTTTGAAATCCATATGTGCAATGCCTGCGTGATCTAAAAATGCTAGTGCTCTACAAAGTTGTCCCAATAGGTTGATCCTCATCTGCAACACTTCAAATGACATAGTAGGGTTGCTTTGAGCAGCATTAAGTAAAGTTGTGCCTTCTACATATTCAAAAATAAGAGCATAACCATGCTCATCTCCTATGGTGCATTTAAATTCATCGATGTTTTCTTCTAAAAAACTTTTTATTTCTTCAGGTGTTGCTGTAAGCGGGATTTGAAGACGCGATTTTTTTAGCTGTACTTCAAGTTTTGAATAACACGCTACAAGGTGGTATAAACACTCAAATAGGAAGATATTTTGCTCGCTGAAATCACCGGTTCGAAGGCTATTGATGATATTCATAGCCTGGGCTTTCAGGACCATATTTACGGTGAATTCATGTATAAAAGCCTTTTGCGCCTCTTTCTCGTCCTTTTTCTTGTCCTCTTCCTCTTCCTCTTCCTCTTTCTCGTTCTCTTTCTCTTTGAATAATTTGACGACGCAAAATTCCCCGTTTGGCAGAAGCATCCTATAAGTAGTGCCAAAGCCACCCTGACCAAGGTATTCCGGATTGGAAAGGGCGCTTATATCGCTAAAATTGACCTCATATTCCCATTTCCCTGCAAGTTCTTCATCTAATGTAAACTCTTCGTTTGACATGAATGAAGATTGTGGGACAGGCCCTAATGCTATGGACATTTGGCTATCGTTTGCTGAAGATAGTACAGGTGAAGTACTTTCTTCAGGAAAATCGCCACCGGGGAAACCTATAAAAGGAGGTTGATATTCAAAACCCTGATTTTGGGAATCATCCGCTCCGTACGCTCCTCCTTCCGGAGCTTGATCTTGATTTTGGTTTGAGGTCATTTCATTACCATCTTCATCCGCAAAAGCTTGCTCTTGATGGTCATCCTCTCCATATGCTCCCCCTTCCGGAGTTTGGTTTTGATGGTCATCCGCTCCATATGCTTCTTCTTCTGGAGCTTGGTTTTGATCTGGAGCCATCGCGATTGCGATTGATGCAACAGGTCTTGGCGGATGATTTAGTAGGTTTAATATTTCACTTGATAGCCTTTGCGTGTTCTTAAGCCAGCCCGTTGGGGTTTGAGAATCTAAATCCTCCTCTAATTTGTTATAAATTTTTTTCAAATTATCAAGATATG
>JAIDVZ010000016.1 GCA_029059365.1 Opitutales bacterium
GTAAAATTTTGTCAAACGTTTGTTTTTTGTATCTTTACTCCCGAATAATTGGGAAAATGCCATCCATGATAGAGGTTGTTGCCGAAAATACACTTTCAACAGCTACATCTTCGATTGGGAATCCTCCTTTTGCTGGGCATGCCTCTGGGCGAATAATAATGCTTTCTGCTTGAAAAATTGGGCCTGTACGCACTGCGTTTGTTGGGCCAAATATACATACAACCGGACGACCGAACATATTGGCAATATGCATACCTCCGCTATCGCATGCGATAACCAGATCATCAGCTTGAATATTTTCGCTTAATTCCAGAAGTGTGGTTGTTCCGCACATTTGACGGATGTTTCGTTTACCGAATCCAAGTGCAATTTTTTCCGCTATTGGGGCGTCTAATTCACTTCCGTATAAACGAAGTTGTATACCCGGGTAGCGATGTATTAAACGTTCTATTAAAATCTTCCAATAATCGAATGGCCAACGCTTAGTTGGATTGTTAGAAGATCCGCACATAATCCCAATCGAGTGCTCAATTGGTGCACCAGGGGAAATTTCTAAACAAAATCGATACGGTGTATAATTAATATCTTGGGTTAATCCATATGTTTGCAAAAATTTAGCCCAGCATACTGTTTGATGGGTGTTAGATTGATCAATTTCAGGCGGAAACTTAAATACGTCTGTGAGTAATGGACGTCTACGATTTTTGTATATCCCTAATCTGCTTGTTGCGTTTATTAACCACGCTTCAAGGTCTCCGCGTATAGAATTTGTAAAAACGATATGCGCATCTGGATACAGTTTGCGATATTTCAGCATTTGAAAAAAATATTTCGTCCCTTTATTGGGCAACTGTATATAATTATCGGCCAGGTTCAATCGTTCCAGTAAATCAACATATTGTGTTTGACAGAAGATTGTTACTTCAACATCTGGTCGGCAGCGTCTAAGTTCGCGTAAAATTGGAACAGACATTACGACATCACCAAGCCAATTTGGGAGCCGGACAAATATGCGAAACGTTTTAGGAAATGTTTTATAATCAAAGAATTGTTTTGTTTCTTCTAGCCAATTACGGGTTTTTCTAACAGAAAAAAGGAATCTCTTATCGCTTGTTGTTTTCCATCGATTGTGTGCCCATAGCCAGTCAGAGCACGCTTCATCGCTTGAACAAATTAACTTTTCAAGCCACTGGTTTGCGGCTAATGTCGGCCAAGCTATAGACGGGCAATTGTTGCACAACTTTTCAATTTTAATTGTTGCTTTCCATGTATCTGTACGTTGGGCAGATAAGCAGTATATCGGGACGTTATATCTTGTTGCCAACACCCCTGGCATCTCCGTGGATTGAGCAAATCTGCCTAAAAATGTGGTTGTTGCTCCACTACATCCGGCGTTTTGATCAAACAACATAGCAATGATGTTGTTTTGTTTAAGCATTGCCATCGTCTGTATGAGTCCGCGCTTCCGCGATAGTAGTTTAAGCCCAAAACGCTCTCTGGATTTTTTAATATGCTTTTCTAATGCCTTGTTAGCAAATGGTCTATAAATTACCCCAATCTGTGGAATATCATCTTCATGCAATAGATAAGGAATAAAAGTTAACGCTTCTATAAGTGTGGTATGCGGTATAAGAATAATTGCACCGCGGCCGCTATCCTCTATGGCGTGGATTGTATGAGCTACAGATGGGGAAAGAGAAAAGCTATTTTTTATCCTTTTTTTTGTTAAATACCCACAAGCAAGCGATAGCATTCCAAGCTCTATCATGCGATGGAAGCTTTCCTTACAAATTTTTGTAGCCCATTCTTTGGAATGCTCTGGGAATGCATGGTCGAGATTGGATAATGCAATTTTACGGCGTGATGGTATCAAATAAAATACACACTCACCGATAAACACACTGATGCCGTGTATTACTTTATTGGGCAAACGTGATAGCAGAAACCCAAGACCTTTTAACAGAAATAGCACCACTGTTTTATACCCGTTGAATTAACATTTGACCAATTTGTATAAGGAATATACAAGCGATGCAAGTTTTTTTGAATCATGAGGATATTGGTGATAAAGCCATCCAGTTTGGGTGATATCATACACGGATTACAGGTGGTTGCTATCATTAAGAGACATTTGCCAGACGTTACGATTGATTGGGTGGTTCGCGATTGCTGGGAAGACGTTATTCGAGCTAGTAAATTGGTAAATAAGATCTTTTTATTTTATCGGCATGGAGGTATACGAAAATTTTTCAAATTAATACATAACATTCGTAGGCAGAAATATGATGCTGTACTGGATATGCAAGGGTTGGCACGTACTGGGGTTTTAACATACTTGAGCCGTGCCGCGCGTAAAATTGGCAGATGGGATGCCCGTGAATTTTCGCGTTTAGCTTATAACGAAATCATCGAACGCCCACAAGGGAAGCATGCGATCGATATTTTATTGCAGTTTTTACCTAAATTGGGAATACCTGCCAATTTCGAAGCATGTCTAACATTCCAGTTACCAAGCTCTTCCATCGCAAAGCTATCAAAGTGCATATCGCCAAGGTATGTTTTACTCTTCCCAGAGAGTAGACGTGTTGAAAAGCAGTGGCCGTATTTTGTTCAATTTGCAGAAAAATTTGCTTCAAAATATGAGGCTATGCAATTTATTATTGTTGGGCAGACTGCGATAGATGTCCAGTTTAAATCGGCAAATATTCTCAACTTAACAGGTCGCACATCTATGATGGATGTACTGAGGCTCATACAAAATTGTTCATTGTTGGTTGCGAACGATAGTGCTCCAATACATATTGGCGCAGCGATGGGAAAGCCAATAATTGCATTTTTTGGCCCAACGGATCCATCAAAATTTGGGCCATATCCGGTGTCTGCTAGCGACCATGTTATCGTTAAGTGCGATAATTTACCTGGTTTAATAGTTGATGAAGCCTGGGATGTAGTATCAAGTAAGATCGATAAATTCTTGCATGACGATTAATTTTTTTCTAAAGCTCTCGTCGAGTCATGAAAGTAAGTCTAAACTGGTTGAAAAGATACATCGATATTAAGTCCGAGGTCGAAGATCTGGTCGAATTATTTACTGCAATTGGGATAGAAGTCGAAGGTATTGAATCGATAGGTTTAAAGCAACAAAATTCATTGATTGTTGGGGAAATTCAAAAGATCGATGCACATCCAAATGCTGATAAATTAGCGGTTTGTCAAGTATGTGTCGGAGAAAACGACATTCGACAAATTGTGTGTGGAGCGAAGAATTTTAAGTTGATGGATCATGTTCCCGTTGCGCTCCCGGGTACTGTGTTACCTGGTAATATTGAAATTATTGAGAGTAATCTTCGAGGTGTGGCATCTCGCGGTATGATGTGTAGCGGCCGTGAACTTGGCATTGGCGACGATCATTCTGGATTGTTGATTTTGGACAAGTCAACTAAGATTGGGACGGTTTTGCACGATGTTATTGAGGTGGTAAATGACACAATTTTCGATCTTTCGGTAACATCAAATCGTGGAGATTGTTTGAGCTATTTAGGTATCGCACGTGAACTTGGTTGTAAGTTAAATTTGCCGGTAAATGTACCAAATGTTGCGGTAATGAAACCAGCAGGGAAGGGGCTTATATCAAATATCTCAATTAAATCGGATGATTGCCAAGCATATTATGGATTTTGTATCTCCGGTGTCAAAATCGGAGAAAGTCCAGACTGGTTAGTGCGTGATCTTGGAGCATCAGGTATAAAGTCTATAAACAATGTAGTCGATATTTGTAATTGGGTAATGCTCGAGACTGGCAATCCGCTACATGCATTTGATGTGAACAAAATAAAGGGACACGAGCTTGTTATTCGCCGTGCTTCCGATGGGGAATCGATAATTGGGCTTGATAATAAAGAACATCTGTTGAACAATTCCGTTACTGTAATTGCTGATACAAAAGAACCGCTGGTAATTGCTGGTATTATCGGTAGTATTGATGCGGAAATTGATGATTCTTCTACCGATATTCTGATCGAATCTGCATGTTTTGACCATGCCGCTATAATGCGCGCTTCCAGGATGCTAAATGTTTGCACCGATAGTTCATATCGATTTGCTCGGATGGTTGATGGTACATCTTGCAAGCATTCTGGGGAAAGGGCAGTTGAGCTTATTACACAAATTACCGGTGGTCGATATGAGCAATATCTGCCGACAAAGGAATTTCGGCAAGAGAAAAGGTCGATTACGATTACTGACAAATTTGTAGCCGATAAGCTTGGGTTTGTTCTCGATCATAAATATATTTGTGATGTTTTGTCCAGCCTAGGGTTTCTTGTGGAAGATAGTCCTGATGGGCTTAAACTTACTATTCCTAGTTTCCGTCAGGATATTGAACGTCCAATCGATGTTGTTGAGGAATGTTTACGTGTATATGGTACGGATAAAATCCCTAATATTCCAGTAAGCATAAATGGGGTACATCGAGCCGATCACAAGGCGTATACTTTTTCTCTAAATTCCCGCAAAACATTATCGGAACATGGTTTTTTTGAGTGTTATAATTATTCGCTTACTAGCGATGAGATGGTTCATGATTTTCTTGGTACGGATGTGTTGGTCAAGCTTCAAAATCCATTATCTGCTGATCAAACATCTTACCGACAATCATTATTACCCGGAATATTAGGGGCGTTGAAACTAAACATTAAAAATGGAAATTCGGATGATAGATTTTTTGAAATCGGGAAAGTTGCAGCTCAGGTAAACGGTAAAATTAATGAATATTTAGCTGTTAGTTTTATCGCGCTGGAGGAACCGCAGGCTAGGGCGTTAAATAAGCACAAAATCGGGTTTGATTATGTAAAAAAAATCTGTTTTGAGGTGCTGACTCACATTGCGAATACCGTTCAAGTCAAGTTGCAGCCGATAGGAAATAGTACATTGTGGCAGCCAGAATATTCGGCCGAATATTCCCAGCTCGGACGTTCAGGATTAGACGTTAAGTGCGGGTTGTTGAATAAGTACTCTCTTAAAGGATTTTTTGATATAAAACAGAATGTTTGGGGTGCGGAGATGATAATTGCAGATTCTGTTTTTTCTCGAAAAAGTTCGGTGAAAACGTATAGGCCATTCAGCCAGTTCCCCCGTATCACCAAAGATGTTTCAATCGTTGTTAATCGGGATGAACAAACCGGTGAGGTGAAGCATCTAC
>JAIDVZ010000160.1 GCA_029059365.1 Opitutales bacterium
CGCCATAAGTATACATAAATCGCAGGGTAGCGAATTTCCTGTCGTGATTATCCCGCTACTTAAGCAACATTACATCATGTTGCAGCGAAATCTGATCTATACTGCGATAACACGTGGAAAAAATAAGGTATTTATCGTTGGAGATAGCGCTGCATACGATATAGCGGTGCGCAATAATCGTACTGAAGCAAGATTGACTGGGCTATTGGACGCTATCCGTTCAGAGTCTTAATTTTTTGTTTAAGGTATTGAAGAACGGATCTTGATACAACTGTATGATTTTTAGCTGAGATTGAGTGGTCGTCACAGTGATACTGGATGCGTTCTCAACGTAATTACTATCGGCATATACCGAGAATTCACCGGATTTTCCACGGATGATGATCGTTGAATGAACTGGGAAAATTATTGTATTTCTAGGGCCAGTGTGCGGACATATCGGGGTCGCCAACAACGCATCCACACTGGGATGTACTATTGGACCATTTGCCGATGAGTTGTATGCAGTTGATCCAGTCGGCGAGGCAATGATTAATCCATCAGCGACGTATTGAGCGATAGCGGTATCGTCATATTCAAGCTGAAGTTTTACCGTGCGTGCACAATCAATATTCCGAACAACAAATTCATTTAGTGCCACTACTTCACGGTCCCCGATCACTGCTTTTAATAATTGGCGCTCGGATATATAAAATTGTTTCGCTTGCACCTTTTTGATGCAATCTAGTGCATTTTCAGTGTCGGTGCTTGAAAGAAATCCAAGCGATCCATAATTGATGCTAATTACAGGGATATTTTTATGAGCTAATGTTGGAGCGATGCCGAGCAACGTACCATCCCCACCAACCGTGATGCACAGGTCGTATCCGTTTAGATCATCAGATTGGATGGGATATCTGTCAAATATCGAGCATTTGCGAAAAATTTTACTAACTTCTTCAGAAAGTTTTTGAGCAAACACAAGTGCCCCATGTTTGGAACGATTTACAACGATGGCGGCTGCACAGAACATCTCATTTGCTCATAGTGAGCTATATAATAATTACAAGTTAATATCGATTTTTAAAATTTCGCCAACGTAATCTTCTGCCCGCATTGCGAACATATTACATCTGAATTTTCAGCATCACTAGGCTCAAATCGGTTACAATTTTTACACCAAAATACGTGACAAGATTGCGGAGCAATGTATCTATTTTGTTCAACGAAATAAGTGCAAACAACGGACCCGACAAGGAGCAAGAATATACAACAAACGAGAAACATATAGATGCTCATGCTACACACGTACTCCCCACGAGAACAAAAAATCAAGCATCCTTTTTAGCGCCGGACTTTGTTCCTGTTTTTTTGCTAGGTTTTGTTTTGGCAGGAGCTTTTGTGGATGATTTTGCTCGCTCCGTTTTTGGTTTGGATTTTGATGCGGCATCAGCAGGTGCTTTATCGGCACTCGACTGATCTTTTTCGGCTGGTTCCGAATCTACTTTCGAAGATTCTGTTTGTTTCTCCTGTTTTCTGCTTTTGCGGCTCTTACGTGATTTAGAATATCCCTTATCATCCGCGTAAACAAGCTCAATTATCGCCATCTTAGCCGAATCACCGACACGCGGAACGAGCTTATATATACGAGTATACCCGCCATTACGATTGATGAACTCCACGGCTTTTACGTCGAATAATTCCTTGACCGCATCTTCATCACGCACACGAGCGATAGCTAACCGCCGGTAATGTAATTTGACAGTTGCATCAGGTGATTTATGAGCCTTGACCGCCAGTGTTATGAGCTTTTCAGCAAATGGACGCAAAGCCTTTGCTTTCGCTAAAGTTGTGTTGATTTTTCCATGTTCAAATAATGCGGCAGCCAAATTTGCCATCAACGCTTCGCGATGCTCCTTTGTGCAACCTAAAGAAAAACGATGTTTACCGTGACGCATTTACTTTTTTCCTTAAAAATTTTATCCTAAAATATGGTCCTTATCCAGTAGTCTCGTATCTATTTTCATCCCAAGAGACAAGCCCAAACTCCCGAGTCGATCCTTGATCTCATTGAGAGATTTCTTACCGAAGTTCCGATAACGTAACATATCATTTTCTGTTTTCATCACGAGCTCACCAACAGTCATTATGTTCGCGTTGTTCAAGCAATTAGCCGCACGTACGGAAAGTTCAATCTCGTTAACGCTCATATTGAGAAGTTTGCGCAACCGGTTTTGCTCATCGCTTACTTCCTCAGTGGCCGTATCAAACTCGATTTCTTCATCAGAGGTTTGATTAAATATCGTCAAATGATGCATCAACACTGCGGCAGCTTCTTTCAGGGCCTCAGAAGGATGAATTCGTCCATCTGTCCAGATTTCTAGAGATAACTTATCGAAATCAGTCATTTGACCGACACGAGTATCGTACACTGAGTATTTTGCTAATTTTACGGGACTGAACATTGCATCGATCGGCAATAACCCGATTTTTGATCTGTTTGGATGCGTGGTCCCAGGCATGTACCCGCGCCCGACCTTCAATTCCATCCGGGCAACAAACCGTTGCTTGGTGTCCAAGGTGCATATTACTTGGTCTGGATTCAAAATCGTAAATTTGCCATCACCAGTGATATCGCTAGCAAGTACCTTGCCCTCTTTGGAGACATCGATGCTCAGCATAACACTATCGCGTCCTTCGACCTTGAACAGGACCTTTTTGATGTTTAAAATTATTTCCGTGACGTCTTCTACAACCCCTGGGATACTTTGAAACTCATGGCTTACACCGTCAATTTCAACGGAAACAACAGCTGCTCCTTCAATCGAACCCAATAGAATACGCCTCAACGCATTGCCTATACTATGAGCGAAGCCAGCTTCGAATGGCTCAACGATGAACATTGCATAAGTATCTGTGGCGGTTTGCTCAACTTTCGTTAATTTACTTGGCAATTCAAACTTGCCCAACTGTTTAACCATAAAAAAATCCTCTATAAACTAACGACTATAAAATTCCACAATCAATTGCTCGTTCAGATCTGGGGTGATTTCACCACGCTCAGGGACGCGATTAACAGACCCCTTCATAAGGGTAGAATTGAATTCCAACCACATCGGAACGTTCCTAAACCTTGTCATCTCGATATTATTGACCGCGAGTTGACGAGAATGCGACTTATTCGCGACCTCTATCACATCTCCAATCGAGCATGTATAACTCGGTATATTCAACTTTTTTCCATTAACAAGAATGTGTCCGTGGGTAACAAATTGTCTGGCTGCCGCACGGCTCTTGGTCAGTCCCAGGCTATAAACTACATTGTCCAATCTGAGCTCAAGCAACTGTAAGAACAACTCACCGGTGACCCCTTTTCTGTTTTTCGCCCTACTAAAAGCCAAGCGAAATTGTTTTTCACTCATGCCGTACATGAAGCGCGCTTTCTGTTTTTCGATCAAACCGGCGGCGTATTCTGAGACCTTGCGATGCAAACGCGGGCCGTGCATACCCGGAATATATGGTTTGCGCTCCTCAGCATTGCCGGGTGTAAAAATCGACTGTGCAAATCGCCTATTAATTCTTGCTCTTGGGCCAATATAACGTGACATAATGAAATTTCCTCAATAATATAAATTAGACACGACGCGCCTTCCTGGGACGGCAACCATTATGCGGAACAGCGGTTACGTCTGTGATTTCGTCGACATTCAGCCCGAGAGATTGTACGGCACGAATAGCAGCATCACGCCCGAGACCAGGCCCTTTTACAAAAATTTTTACATCCTTCAACCCATGAGACATCGCGACTCGCCCGGCATCCTGTACAACAACTTGCGCCGCATAGGCTGTTGATTTACGAGAGCCACGAAAGTTGCATTTTCCAGCGTTTGACCAGGAGATAACATTGCCATTCATATCTGTGAATGTTACATGTGTATTGTTAAACGTTGCCAAGATTGTACATCTGCCGCTAGCAACATTTTTGCTATTTTTAGCCCGCCGAACCTTTACCTCTGTATTATCCTCTCCAAACAGGATGTCCATTCCTTCAGAAGATTTTTGTTCATCTTTTACCTCCTCTGAAACGGGCTCAACAACTTCATTCTTTATATCAGATGAATCGCTCATTTATTTTCCAAATTTTTTTCAATTAAGCCTTTTTCGATACCACACCAACTGTTTTTCTGGCTCCTTTGCGTGTACGCGCGTTAGTAGATGTACGTTGTCCGCGTACCGGTAGTCCGCGATAATGACGCACCCCACGGTAGCTCTTGATAGCTTGCAGACGCTTCAAATTTGCCATCACCTCACGCCGCAAATCACCCTCAATTTTCCAACCTTCGCTGTTAATCACCGATGTGATCTTATTGATATGCTCTTCATTTAATTCATTGGAGCGCATGTTAGGATCAAGGCCAGCTTTAGCTACTATAATTTCTGCACGGCTCATCCCGATGCCTTGGATATATCTCAAAGCATATGTGACCTTCTTGTTGTCCGGAATATCAACTCCTAAAATACGCGGCATAACTCTCCTAAATTTTCAAACATTCTTTTGATAAAACCCTTCAAAAATCATTTTTTTACTAAAGTCAAGATTTCTGGCGAACTATTTGTTATTAAAATGGTATGCTCACAATGGGCGGCGAGTGAGCCATCATGCGTTTTTACTGTCCAACCATCTTGATCGACATAGATATCAGGTGAGCCAAGCGTAAACATCGGCTCTATTGCTAGTGTCATCCCTGCTTTCAATAATGGACCAGTGTGTGGACGTCCGTAATTCGGAATCGACGGCGGTTCATGCATCTCACGCCCAATACCATGTCCAACAAATTCACGAATTACCCCGCAATCATGATCAATTGCGTATGTTTCGATCGCATGAGAAATATCACCGATCCTGTTTCCTGGTAAAGCTTTTGAAATTCCGATTAATAAAGCGTCTTCTGCGACCTTTGAAAATTGATCGGCGATCGGGTCGATTCGGCCAACGCGAACTATTCGGGTATTATCGCCACAAAATCCTTTAAAATAAAGCGCAAGGTCGATGCTTAAAACATCACCATCCTGTAAAATTCGTTTTTTTGATGGAATTCCGTGTACCAATTCATCATTCACAGAGATGCACGAATATGCCGGATACTTGCATTTTGACCCTGGGTAACCATACGCTGAACTAGTCGCGCCAAACTCTTTTATTTGGTCACGTCCAAAATCATCAAGATCTTGGGTAGATATTCCAACTTTGACAAAATTAACCATCCTGTCGAGTACCTCAGCGGCAACCTGACATGCTGCGCGCATCCCATCGATCTCTTCTGGTGTTTTTATGTGAATGGTCTTGCTCATTATCCGTGAAAAATCCAAGACAACACAAACACTGCAAAGACGAAAGCGAGTACATATACCGCCAGTCTTGTATATTTAAAATACTTAGCATCGCTTTTACTCACGCTCTCAATTGAGCTGCGGGTATGTATCTTACCTTTTTTCAAAAAACCATCGTAATTTTTCTGTAAAAGATACCCCTCAGCTTGTTTGATTGTTTCCAGCATGACGCCAACTGCGATCAGAGTACCTGTTCCGCCAAAAAATAGAGCGATGGAGTACGGAATTTTGCATATAAAACAAACAAAATCCGGAAGTAGGGCGATCAACGTCAGGAATACCGCTCCAGCTAATGTTAAGCGAGTCATTATAAAATCGATAAATTTAGCAGTATCGCTACCAGGGCGAACACCAGGTACGTAACCACCATTTTTCTTCAATTCATCCGCAATTTGGGTCGGACGAAACATCATCGATACCCAAAAATAGCTGAAACATAAAATTAACAAACCATAAGTGCAGTAATAAAATCCTGATCCATGGCTTAAAGCCCGAGACAATGATTGAAAGAAATTGATCCCTGTGGACGCCCCGATGTACGCAAATATTTGTTGCGGAAATAATAAAATTGCACTTGCAAAAATCACTGGCATAACACCGGAGTAATTGATTTTGAGCGGTAAATAGGATGATTGACCACCGTACATTTTACGCCCAATAATGCGCTTAACATATTGAACCGGCACCCGGCGATCAGCCTGCGTAACAGCGATCATCAACGCAACTACGCCAAACAATAACCCCAACATCAACAAACCATGCCACAAACTCAGTGACCCAGTTCCAGCTCCAGCTGGGGCCTTTAACAAGGTAATCGCTTGTGAAAACGCGCTTGGCATGCTGGACAATATACCTGCAGCAATTAACAGTGAAACACCATTACCGATTCCGTACTGAGTAATTTGATCACCGATCCAGACCAATATCATTGTTCCAGCTGTTAAAATTATAGTGGAAAGAACAAAGAAATGTACCTTGTCGATTATCACCAAACTTCCAAACTGAGATTGATCAAACCCATAGAACAATTTTTCAGGGTAATTTGTTAATGCCGCGACCAACAAAAATCCCTGAATTAAACATATTAAAATCGTAACGTATCTGGTATACTGTGCGATACGCTGACGACCTGATTCACCCTCTTGGCTGATTCTGGCGAGTGAAGGATTAACTGCGGCCAGTAATTGCAGGATAATCGACGCACTGATATACGGCATGATCCCTAAACCAAATATCGCGCCCTTCATAAAAGCGCCGCCAGTGAACATATTGAACATGCCAAGCAGGCCATTACCGGTCGCTGCTCTTGTCAGCATAAAATCGTTTAATGGTGTTGGATCGAGCCCAGGTAGTGGGATATTTACTCCAATACGAGCAACAAACAACAAAGCAAGCGTCAGAAAAATTTTTTGACGCAGCTCCTTCACCTTAAAACAATTTGCAAATGTAGATAGCATATCTATTAATTTTCCACCTTTGCCGTCAATTCGATCACCTTACCGCCAGCCTTTTCTATCGCTGAACGCGCACTTGCTGAAAATTTATCGGCAACGATTTCAACAGAATGTTTCAGATTTCCGGTGCCAAGAATCTTCACTAGGCAATCTTGAGAACGAATAAGCCCATTCTCATGGAAGAATTTTTTATCCATCGAAGATGCATCAAAACTCGCAATATCAGAGAGATTGATGACCGCGTATTCAGTGCGAAACCTGAAATTTGAAAATCCACGCATCGGGAAATGCCGATAAAATGGAATACCACAGCAACACGGAGCAGGGGAGTAGCCCGATCTTGCTTTTCCACCTTTGTGCCCGCGTCCAGCAGTTTTTCCGTTCCCGCTGCCTACACCTTTACCGCGACGCTTTGTCGATTTAGAATAGGCACTTAACTTAGGTAAATTATTCAGGTTCATTTTGTAAAAATATTAAACAAGTTATTAAATAACCTCATCTCCACTCGCTAGACGCGATTCTTTCACTTGATCGTATGTGCGCATTCTACGAAGCGCATCAATAGTCGCACGAACAACAGCAAAAGGATTGTTGGAACCAAGCGACTTCGTCAAAACATCCTTAACTCCCAATGTTTCCAAAACTGCGCGCACACCACCACCGGCTATAACACCAGTTCCCGGGCTTGCTGGTTTTAACAATACACGTCCTCCATCTGATCTGCCGAGTGATACATGAGGTACCGTATTTTCCTTCATGCGGAACGACACCATGTTCTTTTTCGCATGTTCGGTCCCCTTTTTTATCGCATCTGGTACCTCTTTTGCTTTACCGTACCCAACGCCGATACGCCCGGCTTGATTACCAACTACAACCAGTGCTGCGAACCCAAAACGACGGCCGCCTTTTACCACTTTTGCACATCGATTGATATGTACGACTCGTTCTTGTAAGGCTGCATCTTTGTCATCTTTGGTCGTTGGGCGCTCTCTATGTTTTTTCGGAGCCTCAATTTTTTCAAATTTTTTCGAATCACTCATATCAAGAAAATCTAAAATTCTAACCCACAAGCGCGTACCGCATCTGCAAATGCCTTTACACATCCATGATACCGTCGCCCATTACGATCAAAGACAACTGCTTTAACACCAGCAGCTGCCGCTTTTGAACCAAATAATGAGCCGAATGCACTCGCTCCAGCAATATTCGGAACTAATTTCTTATCGCGACATTCTTTGGCCAATGTTGAAAGAAAAACCATAGTACGCTGGGCATCATCATCGATACATTGCGCATATATATGCTTGCCAGAAAAATGTACCGACAAACGCAACTTATCCGAAGTCCCGCGCACATACTTACGCACTCTTGCCTTTCTGCTCGTACGTAGTTTTATTTTTTGTTGTAATTGCATTTCTTCTAAATTTTAAAAATTACGCCGTCTTTTTACCTTCTTTTCTACGTACAAATTCACCGATAATATGGACGCCCTTCCCTTTGTACGGTTCTATCGGATAGTACGATTTAATGTCGGCTGCTACCTGACCAACGAGTTGTTTATCGACTCCAGAAACGGAAAGCTTGGTTCCGCTTGGATCAACAACCACCTTTATTCCTGCCGGAATTTGATATAAGATGTCATGAGAAAACCCGAGATCGAGATCGAGGGCATTGCCTCCCTTAAGTACGGCTTTAAAACCGACACCATTAATTTCTAAATCTTTTTTATACCCTGAAACAACCCCATCGACCATGGCTGAGATAATCGACCTGACAGTGCCGTGCATAACAAGCGAATGATCATTGTGCAAATCCGCAGGTGACACATGAATGGCATCATCTTGCAGATTAATAATCACGGAGTTATCAAATTGTTTCTCATTTTTGCCAAGCGGCCCCTCAACGGATACACGAGCGCCATCAATGTTTACTTTGACGCCTGCTGGAAGTTTTATCGGTAATTTTCCTATTCTGCTCATATTTCACAACCTAATTACCACACATAACACAAAATTTCGCCACCAACACCGGCTTTCTTGGCCCCAAATCCGGACATCACTCCATGCGATGTTGACATAATCACGACGCCCATGCCTCCAAGTATGGTAGGGATGTCGTTAGCTTTGCAATATTCACGACAGCCAGGAGTACTGACTGTGCGAATCTCGGTGATAGCTGGAACAGAATCCACGTATTTCAAAGCAATTTTCAGATCACTTTTATTGTTCCCGATATCAATTTTTTCATATCCTTTGATCAACCCACTTTCCTTCAAAATCTTGGCGATGCTCTCTAGCAGATTTGACCAACGAAATGTACAGAACCCTTTATTTACAGCGCTACTATTGCGTATGTGGGTGATAAAATTGCTTACGATATCCATGATTTAAATATACCCGTACAAAGTTTTTACCAAGACGACTTTGTTACTCCTGGAATTTCACCAAACGAAACCATTTCGCGTAGCTGCAACCTCGATAACCCGAACCAACGACGATATCCGCGCGCACGACCAGTTATAGAACAACGATTTCGAACACGGATCGGGGACGAATTTCTAGGTAACTTGGCCAATTTTCTCCGCAGATTCCAAAATTGCTCATCGGTTAAAGACGCATCTAAAAGTTGCTTCTTTAAAGAGTCTCTAACAGCGGAAAATTTAGCAACCAATGCCGCTCTCTTTTTGTTTTTAGCTATTGATGATTTTTTGGCCATGATGAAAATTTCATATATTATTGTTTTTTTCTAAACGGCATACCGAATTTAGATAAGAGGGCATGTCCTTCTTTATCTGTATTGGCGGTTGTCACAAACGTTATATCCATGCCGATAACTTTCTTGTCACGATCAATCGTTATCTCCGGGAAAATAGTATAATCACTGATCCCAATGGAATAATTACCTCTTCCGTCAAATTTATTTGAAACCCCGCGAAAATCTCGAATTTTAGGAAGGGAAATCGAAATAAATTTCAACAAAAACTCATACATATTACGCCCGCGCAATGTGACTTTTGCTCCAACTGGCATCCCTTGTCTAAGTTTAAAATTCGATATACTTTTACGGGCTTTAGACAATACTGCCTTTTGGCCGGCTATAGATGAGATATCTTTTTGAACATCTTGCACTTGTGTTTTGTCTGCATCCGCACCAATCGCTGAATTGATCACAATCTTTTCAATCTTTGGAACACAATAAAGATTCTTATACCCAAACTCCTGCATAAGAGCCTTGGTAATCTCTTCCTTATATAATTTACTTAAAGATGGTTCGTTCATATTTCTTCTTTTCGCTACGAATAGGTGCCAAAGCTCCTCAGTACGACCGTTTCGCCAAAAAATAGCTTTCTAAACGGTAAGTCAAGACGTTTTTACGCATTATGTCCATGTTTTGCATCATACTTAGATTTCAACATTACATTTGAGTAATGAATAGGACGCTCAACCTCCACAACAGCGCCATCTGGGTACTGTTGCGATTTTTTCATATGTTTTTTTGCTACGGCGACTCCCTCAACAATAACACGTGATTTTTCACGCAACACACGCAATATTTTCCCTGTCTTGCCTTTATAATCCCCGGTCAGCACGACAACATCATCGTTCCTTTTCAACTTCATTTTCATTTAAATAACCTCCGGAGCTAGAGACAATATCTTGGTGAAATTTTTCTGCTTCAACTCACGAGCAATCGGCCCAAAAATACGCGTCCCACGTGGATTTTTTTTGTCATCTATTATGACACACGCATTGGAGTCAAATCGCAAATAGCTGCCATCAGTACGACGAATAGGGTACTTGCTCCTGACAATAACGGCACGGACAACGCTGCCTTTTTTTATCGCAGCTTCTGGTGTACTTTTTTGAACACTACAAACAATAATATCACCAACCATAGCAGTCCGTTTGATCTGCCCAAGACGCCTGATCATTTTGACCTGTTTTGCTCCGGTATTGTCCGCAACATATAAAATACTTTCTTGCTGTAACATTTTAAAATTTCCTCACATAGGGGCGTTTCTCACTCAAATGCAATCATTCAGCCGAAATAGCATGAGCTGCTTCCACCACCTTATTCAATCTCCAGCGCTTAAGTTTACTAATCGGACGTGTTTCCATGATTTCAACAACATCACCGATGTGACATTGATTTTCGGCATCGTGGACATAGATAACAGTCTTACGTTTGATCTCTTTTTTATACAAGCGATGCGGAATCTTATAAGTATAAGCAACTTTCACTGTTTTATCACCTGAATGGCTAATAACACGACCAGTCAAAGTTTTTCTAGTATTTCTTTCTAACATATTTTCTTTCCCTGATTATCCTATTATTGTGCCAAACGTTTTGCTGTCATAATGCGCGCGATATCACGACGAATCTCGGAAAAACGATGAGGCTTTGCAACCTGCCCAACCCTTTTTTTAAGCGTCAGCATCTGCAACTCACCACGCAACTCACGCTCTTTATTCGCGAGGTCAGATATAGATAAATCTTTAAACGTGTGTTTCTTCATCGTATTACCTAAAAAGTATTTTGTTCTTCACGAC
>JAIDVZ010000161.1 GCA_029059365.1 Opitutales bacterium
ACTCCGGCTCTCGTGAAGGCTAATAATATAGAAGAGAGACAAGGGGTTGGGGAGATAGGAGAAGGGCATATCCAAATTTCTCCATTACCGGGAACCACTGTAACGGTACAGGTAGGAGATGAAGCACCTGTTAAAATTTCTTGCCAAGAAAATCTTGAAATTTCTCTTAAAGGAGAACACTCCGAAGCTCAAAAATCGGCAGAAGATCGCGACACTAAAGTAAGAAAATTGAGGATCTTATCTAGTGCTTTAAAGTTTTTTGGGGGAATTTTTTCCTCCATTGGAGCCCCAACTGGAATATTTGTTACAGCGCTTATTTCAGCATGCGTAATAGCCGGTCCTGTGGTCGTAAAAATCGCAATCGCCAGCTTCGTTATTGCCATACTGGGCATCCTTATCTTAGCGATAAGCGTGTTTTTGGACAATATGGTAGCAACCATAACAGGTAAAGCGAATATTCTTAAAAATTCCTAATAAGAAAGCACGTTAAGGGCTAATTTTTCCTTTTTACATGCGGATTTTATACAAGATTCATTAAAAAAAAATATCTTTACCCTGAAAATTTTTCTCCGAGCAATGTTTCTGCATTTTTAAAATCATTAGCGGCAATAAGTCGGCGAATATGTGTACTGCTCACTACGATCCCATCTTTTGCGAACTTATCAATAACCTTACAGTAGATGCCGTATTTTAGACAAAGTGTACTTAATGCATCAACACCATCTTCACGAGCATATCCAAATCGGAAATCGGACCCGACACAGATACCACGCAACAATGGGACTTGATTCAATAAATATTGGATAAATTCCTCTGAATGTAGCTTAGAAAAAGTGGAATCAAAGTTTTGCTCGATGATATGTTGCACACCCAAATTTTTTAAAATCTTATATTTTCGTGATAGTGGGTATATTAGCGGTTTAAACTTTGGATCATAAACATGATGTGGGTATGGCCAAAACGTATAAACAGCACATTCAGCCGATACTTTCAGGCCCAACTGTTTGGTTTGCTCAATAAGAACGCGATGACCAATATGGACACCATCAAACACTCCGATAGCTAAAACGATATTTTTTTGCCTCAATTGTTGAATTGTGGCTGAAGAGAATGTATGTATCACCGTCATACGTCACCGTTAATATTAGGATCGATCAAACGAGCATAGATATCTATTGGGGGCATCGAACAAATTTGCTCGATCGGTAATGCATCATCCACACTAAATTGGCCGATCGCAGATCGTCTAAGGGCACATAAATGTGCGCCGCAGCCCAATTTTTGTCCAAAATCATGTACCAGAGAACGGATATATGTTCCGCTGCTGCAATGTACAAAAAAATCGACGATATCACCACGAAATTTACTAATTACAAACTTCTTTATTGTGATACTAACTGGCTGACGCTCAACAATATGCCCCTTACGTGCAAGTTTATACAACGGTCTACCATTTAACTTTTTTGCTGAAAACATCGGTGGGACCTGCTCATTTATTCCAAGGAATGAATCCGCCAAAGTTTGTAAATCATTTACATCTACTTTCTCCACAACCCGCGTATCAATAACCGTTCCATCAGAATCGTAAGAATCGGTCGTCTCTCCGAGCTTCATGCTACCGAGATAGCACTTATCCATACCAATAAAAAACCGCGAACACTTTGTCGCTTTCCCGATTAACATGATCAACAGTCCAGTCGCCAGTGGGTCCAAAGTGCCAGCATGCCCGATACGAGAAATATTTAGTGCATGGCGTAAACGATAAACAACATCATGCGAGGTGATGCCCGTTGGCTTGTCGATCAGCAATATGCCATCATGATTTTCGGGCAGCGATGTACTCATCGTAAAATTTATTTATATGCGAATCGATCTTTTCCTTCAAATTTTCTAAGGAAAATGTCTGCGGATCAGCAATAAATCCAACCGCACAGGCATGTCCACCACCACCGAGTTTTTCAGCAAGCAGGTCAAGGCGTAACGAACGATCAACCGATCGCATACTACATTTGACGAAGGTATCATGGTATTCAACATAACACCCGACTAAGACCCCAGCTAGTTCACGTGTATAATTCACAAATCCTTCAGTATCCGAGGGACAACCTCCAACCTCGGCCAGATCTGAAGCTAATAAGTGTGATATACACGCACGATTTTTGCTAAATAAGTCGATATTTGCCAGGAGTCGCTCAAGTAACCGGTACCGACAAAGCGAGTTATTTTCATAAACGATACTATATATCTTACTCGGATCTACCCCCGCTTGCAACATCTGCTGCGCGTACCGGAAAGTATCTATGGTAGTATTGTGTGCAAATCGACCAGTGTCGGTCAAAATGCCCAAATAAAGCGCCTCCGCCATTTTTTTATCTAACTGAAATTTTATATGCTCAAATAAATGAGCTAATATTTCCGCGGTAGATGCTATATCAGGGAAAATAATATCGGTCGCAGCGAATCCTTTATTCGACTTATGATGATCAATCACCAAAAAAGGACGTTCTAATTTACCCAACTCCTCACCGATACGGGCGCGATCCGAGCAATCCACACAGATAAGCGGCAAATCACGGTTCAAATTTTCCAAGTTCACAGTTGGAACATCGGCAAAAAAATATTCGAAATTACTGGATATTGCATCAGTTCTAATGACATACCCACGTTTACCGATTTTTGAGAGGTAGCAAGACAACGCCACAGCACTGCCGATACAATCCCCATCCGGACGGACGTGTCCAACAATATTGTATGCTGGATACGGTGCAAGTAGCTCTCTTAAATTGGGTAAATCGTTATTCATTGTTTTTCAAGGAATCTAAAATATCCAAAACTTTATGTCCGCGTTCGATCGAGTGATCGATGCGCAGAACAATGCGCGGGGAATACTTTATTTGTACACGTTCAAAAAGTTGTTTTTTAATGGCTTTCAGGCGCTTGGTGAGCATCCCAAACATTAGTTTCTTGTTTTCACTATCGCCCAAAATGGACACATAAACACATGCATCATGCATATCAGGAGATACGTTAACTTCGGTTACCGTAACATCGCGTAAAATATCGCGATAGATGGTACGCAAAATGTTATTAAATTCCTGACAAACAGTCTGATTCAACCTAGCAATGCGCAGCTCACTCATAATATGTCAGTCTAAAATGTCATCACAGGGACGGCTGAATCTTCTGAATCTCGAAACATTCAAGGATATCACCAACCTCAAAATCATCGAACCCAGCAACCCGAATACCACATTCAAAACCAGCACGAACCTCGGTAACATCCTCCTTTAAATGACGCAATGATGCAAATTTTCCCTGAAACAACACGGTCTTGTTGCGCGAAACACGCACGAATTTATCACGTACGATCCGTCCCTCGGTGACCATACAACCGGCAATAGCCTCTGTTTTTAGCTTAAACAACTGTCTGACCTCCGCTGCACCTAATTTTTGTTCACGTAATTCCGGTGTCAACAGAGCAGCCATCGCTTCACGTACTTGATCAATGATCTCGTAAATAATATTATGTTGGATAACATTTACCTTGTGATTCTTGGCTAAAGCTTGTGCACCATTTTCAAACTTTGTGTTAAATGCAACGATAGTAGCACCCGCAGTATCAGCGAGCTCGATATCATTCTTGCTGATTGCACCAACTCCAGAATCGATGATCTCCAGGGAAACTTTTTTACTATCGATCCCCAACAAACACCCCGCTAATGCTTCCGCGCTTCCCTGAACATCTGCGCGCAGAATAACCTTTAAACTTTTATTTTCCTCTGCAGCCATCGCGGAAAATAACTGATCGATATCGACGATTTCTTCTTCCACGGCTTCTTCTTCACGTGCCCGTTTTTTATCAGCGATATTCTCCTCAACCACCTGTCGAGCAAGTTTCTCGTTCTTTACAGCATAAAATTCAGCACCAACCTCCGGGACATCCGTCCAACCAATAATTTTTATCGGGGTAGAAGGAGGAGCCTCCCGGACCGGTTTATTACAATCATTCAACAATGAGCGTACTTTGCAATACGTAGTACCACATACGATACAATCACCGATATGTAGCGTACCATCCTTTATTATTACACTCGCGGTCGGTCCACGTCCAATCTCTACTTGCGACTCTAAAATCACCCCAACTGGCTGATCACCAGAATCTGCCCGCAATTCCATCATCTCGGCCTGTAAAAGTATAAGATCGAGTAAATCAGAAATATTGGTACCATTTAGCGCAGAAATCGGCGTACACAACGTCTCGCCTCCCCAATCCTCGGACGTTATACCATGTTGCTGCATCTGTAGTTTAACATGATCAACATTGGCCCCTTTCGCATCGATCTTGTTTATCGCTACGATGACCGGGATATTGGCCTTTTTGGCAAAATTTAGGGCCTCATCTGTCTGCGGCATAAATCCATCATCAGCTGCAACCACTAGCACCGCAATATCGGTAATATTGGCCCCTCGTTCACGCATTTTCGAAAATGCGGCATGTCCAGGAGTATCAATAAATGTAATCTTTTTACCAGTATGTTCGACTTGATAAGCGGCTACGTGCTGAGTAATCCCACCAGCTTCGCCACGTGCGACATTCGCTTTGCGAATCGTGTCCAAAAGGGTCGTCTTGCCATGATCGACATGTCCCAATACACAAACGATCGGTGGACGAGCGGTCAAATTTCGTACCCTATCGGTCACCGCTGGTTCTTTCTTTTCCGGCTTGGGCTTCGGTTTGACCTCATCCTCGCTACGATGCTTGATCTCGAGGGAGTATCCGAATTTTTCTGCCACACGCTGAGCATTCTCCGGGTCAAGTGCCTGGTTCATTGACGCAAACACGCTCATGCTCATCAGTTTTGAGATCAACTGAAATGGTTTCACCTGCATCTGTTCAGCGAGGTTACGAACAATAATCGGTGGTTTTATTGTGATCGTTTTCAGCACCGTGTTCTTTACCGGACGTTCGATCTTCTTTAAAAATTGATGAAGCCTCGGCTTCTCAGTCTCTGTATGAAGCTCGTTATTATCACTTTCTGGACGTAATTGGTTATTCGCTGGATCAATGCGCGTCGGACGATCATGGATAACAACATCATTTTTTGATGAAATTGGCTCATTAACTGGCTTAGCAGCAGACTTGAGCTTCGACATTTTCTCAAGCTTGTGCTCACGAGCAAGCCGACTAGCCTTGACAATATCTTCTAACGGATTGTGTACCGGTTTCGGATGTACAGGTGCCGATCGACGAATAATGATCGTATTGGATGCGTCTACTAATTCTTCACCACGTGCATCGCTTTTAGTTTTAGTACCGCGATCCTCAACGGACGAAGCAGGCTTTTCAGATTTTTGTTTCGTGTCTTCTCCAGCTTTATGTGCCACTTTTTTAACAGCCGTCTTCTTTTCTGCTGTTTGCTTGGTGGTATCCGACTTTTTAGCGATATTCAATTCCTCGATGAGCGCATCAGCATAGATCGTTGGGATCGTATTCGATGGGCTCGTAACATCCAACCCACGCGCACACAACAATTCTATAACCTTCCGATTGTCTAGCCCAAGTTGCTTCGCTAACTGGTAAATCCTAACACTCATACTCCTCTATTTCCGACAAAATTTTTTGATAACCTCCACAATTCTCTGAGCATCCTCCGGTGGAAATTCAGCATCAACGAGATCATCCACTTCCACTCCTTCGAATGCTTCCACATCCGTTATCCCAGCTGCAACCAACCGCTGTGCATCGCTCTCCGTAATCCCAGGCACACCAGTCCAACCAGCAACTGCACGATCTAAACGATTATCAAAATCGTTATTCCTTTCCTTACTGATGTCTAAACGCCAGTTCATCATACGCGAGGTTAGCTTCGCATTCAGTCCATGTTTCCCAATTGCGACCGCTAAATCATTATCCGAAACCTCAAACGAGATCTTGCGCTCCTCTTCGCTAACCACGATATTCTTTGGCACCGCTGGTTTCATCGCTTCACATAACAAACGCGCGGGATCATCGTAATAGCGAATAATATCAATCTTCTCGCCACATAGTTCTCGTACTATGCTCTTCACGCGCACCCCACGGGTACCAACACATGCCCCGACTGGATCGATATTTTTATCGGTTGAATCTACGCATACCTTCGTGCGATATCCCGGTTCACGCGCAATTCCGCGAATAATCACGCTACCATCCGAAATCTCTGAGACCTCAATCTCCAATAATCTGCGTACAAAGTTTACATGACTTCTGCTGAGTATGATTTCTGGATCTCGCGATTCGGTATTCAAACGCAACAGTAAACAACGTACGCGATCCCCAGGCGCATATTCCTCAGTGCGCACACATTCACGTGCAGGCATGATAGCATCCGCGTTACCAACTTCAATGTAAACATTGCCGTTATCAACCCTATGTACTGTGCCAGAAACGATATCTCCAACACGGTTCTTGAAATCGTCGTACAATTTTTCACGCTCAAATAGTTTTATTTTCTGCATGATTGCTTGTCGCGTAGTTTGAGCAACTATTCTACCGAGCAATGCAGGGTCCATTTCGACCTCGATAACAGACCCAACCTCAGCACCTGGATCAGTCAATAGCGCTTTACTAATATGTATCTGATTTGATGGATCACTCACCGAATCTACGATCTCGAAGACCGCCCATGCTTTGAGTTGGCCGGTTTTAGGGTTTATATTGACGCGTACATCATGTCCAGCATTTATACTTTTCAGAGCAGCGGCACGGATAGCTTCACCGATGGTATCGATCATGTCTTTGCGACTAATACCCTTCTCTTTTTCCATGTATTCCAAAACCGATAAAATCTGATTACTGGTACTCATCTTTCAACCCATATAAAATTCACATAACAAAAAAAGCGGACGAACCGCTCTTGCTACACATCAACAACTTTCACCCGCAACCTATCGACACATACACAAATGTCAAGCTTAACCTTGGACACCTACTACCCCTCTAAATTAGCCATATCAAGGCCCAATATCGTTAGTTAAATACCACCTGAGATAACACTTTCGCTAATCGACCAACGATGTCCATCCAATGTGACACAGATTTTATCTATGCATCCATCGGGATCTGTGTGAATGCATCGTACGGCGTACCGGATGATAAGCGCCGGCTAAAATTAAGTGCCTCCACCATCTGATGAATATTTTGTATCGAGTGGCAATTTTTCAAGTAAGCGACCAGGGACAGTCTAAAAAATTCCGCATTCGCTATTTGGCGCTGGATAAATTTAAAATACTCCTCTCCAGCAGCAGGTAATTTATTCGCGGTACGTTTATCTAGCGGATGTTGCAGCACATTGCCCTGATTCGATCTCAAACCTGTCTCACCACGAACCTCTGCACCTACCTGGCAAAGACTTGTATGATGCCCGTTCTTGGGAAAATTTTCTCCAGCATTATTGATCTCCGGACCATGGGAATTTTGCTGGTATATCGGGTACATGTACCGGACGCTAAAAAAAACAACTGACTAATCAACCAATAAGTTAGCCAGTTGTTATATGCAAAAAAATATCTACGAAAACGGCGATACTTCGCCGTGTATCTTTTAACGATTAAGGTTCAACAAAAACTCGGTATTAGTCTTTGTTTGTTTTATCCTCTGGATGAGCATTTCCATAGCCTCAACACTCGGAACCCCCTTCAACACGCGACGTAAAACGTAAACCTTTTCGAGCTCATCGGGATGATATAACAGCTCCTCTTTTCGAGTACCGCTTTTCTCGATATTTATCGCTGGGAACATACGTTTTTCAGCCAATGTACGGTCAAGATGAAGTTCCATGTTGCCAGTACCTTTAAATTCTTCGAAGATAACCTCATCCATCCGACTACCGGTCTCAACAAGTGCAGTCGCGAGAATTGTTAAACTCCCACCACCTTCAATGTTACGCGCAGATCCAAAAAACTTTTTAGGGCATTGTAATGCATTGGCATCTACACCACCGGATAATAATTTCCCGCTACTTGGTTGTTCGGTGTTGTGTGCACGCGCCAACCTCGTGATTGAGTCCAACAAAATTACAACATGTTGCCCAGCTTCTACCTTTCGACGTGCTTTATCGATGACCATATCCGCTGCATGTACGTGATTATCTGCGGATTCATCGAATGTTGAGCTGATTATTTCCGCATTTGGAACTTGTCGACGAAAATCGGTAACCTCCTCCGGTCGCTCATCGATCAACAGAATTATCAGGCTAACATCTGGACGATTCTTCGTGATCGCATCAGCGATACATTGCAAGAGTACAGTTTTACCGGTACGTGGTGGAGCAACAATAAGACCACGTTGTCCAAGCCCCACAGGAGCCAATAGGTCAATGATACGCATCGAACGATTGTCCCATCTCACATCATCACTGGTCTCTAAAAATAGGCGCTCAGTAGGATAATATGGCAAAAGATCCTTGAATTTAGGCAAATCGAATACCTTATCCGGCGGTAGACCCATGACGTCTTTTATTGATAAAACGAACGGACAAGTTGCATTTTGGGTCTGTGGATGTAAAAATGCGGTGATTTCTTGACCACGCCTAAGTCCATATTTTTGAATAAATAATTTGGAAACAAATGCACTTTGCGGCTTGATCCGATAATTATCGCTCGCGTAAACAATTAACCCGTCGCCACCTTCTATTGATTCCAAAACGCCATGCACTATTATCGGGCGCTTATCAACAAAAATTTCGTTTGTTATTACCTCGAGTACACGCGCACTTGACGCTCTTTTGAGGGTATCTATATCATCACCAAGATTGCTGGTTATGCTGAATTCAGCTAATAATTGAGCAGCGGTTTTTACACAATACGTATTGAAATCAAGTGGTTCTTGTGAAAAATCGATACTGGATTCTGCGAGTGCATTTAACTTTTCGAGCGACTCGAAACACTCTAGATTCTTCATAAATCCGGTATTGAATTGCCCAATACGTATTTGTTTAGCAAAACGAGGCTTAGAATCATTGCGGCCACGAAGTTGCTGATTGTTGCGTTGATTATTATTCTTACGTCTCGGATCATTTCTCCGCTCATTATCGATCACCGGTTGTCCGGGGTTAGACTGTTGATGGCCTCCTCCATATTGCCCAGGTATAGATTGCTGAGCAGGAATATTTGATCCACGTCGCCTGTTAGGACGGACCTCACGTTCTTTCTCAACAGGAACATTCTCGGTATCCGATGCACTCCATGCTTCTTGTTTAGGTTGTTCAACATCCTTGTAAACATAGCTCAATGTGTCCTGTGGTTCTTCATCCTTCGGGTCCACTGAAATTCTTTCTGGGATTTCCTCCGATTCACGCACGGTGGTTGATTTCGTCACGCGTTTGCGCCCTCGGCGTACTGGTTTGGTCTCTTTAGCTGGACTCTCTGGAACCTCTCCAGCTACAACATCAGGATCATTAAATTCGCTTTCCATAAGTAAAAATCGTTATGCAAAAATAAAGTGCAAAACTTCCCGCTCAAAACACATGTGCTTTTCTAAAAAATCAAGTGAAACAACGAAGAAATAGCAAAGAAGTTGACCTCAACATGCACCTAAAATTTTAAATGTCCAGCACATTTGTGAAAATTTTTATTTAAACGATAAAT
>JAIDVZ010000162.1 GCA_029059365.1 Opitutales bacterium
ATATTTATCCAGATTATTCAGTATATTTTCTAACTTCTCTCTAATTTGGTAATCAAGATCTATCGATTGATTCAATATGGGACGCAGTTGTTTTTCAATAAAAGAATTTTTCTGCAGATAATTTTTAAGATATTTGAGCAATAGATACTGCTGGTTGACCTGATCAAACCGAGCTAAAGTTATTTTTTTTGTTAAAGAAGTACTCTTTTTAAGCTCGTCTAGATATTTTGGTAGATCATCTAAGCTATTTAGCGAAATCTGGCCAATAAAGTTTTCGCCGAATGAATTTAGTATAGGGGTGTATATATTGAAAGCAGCCATGTGTTGCGGATCTAAATCATGATTTGTTCGTGAGGCACATCTATCCAATGTATCTTGCACATCGTTGGTAGTCTGTAGGTCTTCGTCTATTTTGTCGATTAGGAGTCTAGCAGCTTTGGTTGCGTTTGTTAATTTATTGAATTCTTTTTCTATCAATTCCTCGGAATTTTGTGCTATTTTAAATTTTTCCTTTTTTAGATCATGGTCCATCCAGACAAACACATTAGGGTCTATGTCTTCTAAATTTTTTTTGAGTTCTTGGGGTGACATTTGATGCGGGTTTTCTGGATCATTACAATCGACAAAGCTTAAAGTATCATCTTTAGGTTTTAATATTAGTGTCGACGATTCAGAAGCGATGTGGGATTTTTCTCGAAGAAGGGCTAGTTGTACCGCTCGGTTCAAATAGTAAACATCCCGGCCTTTCAGATTTTGAGGGGGTTGCCAGCAAAATTTTACAAATCTTATTATAGGGTTGATATTTGTAACAAAATCGAGCATGATTTGAAAATCATTGACCGCTTCAAATTCTTCCGAAATTTTATCAACTAATTGAGATTCGCTTATTGTCGAAGCAAGGCCAAAGATTCCAGTACTAAGATCAAGGGTGATGGTTATAGCAATGCCTATTAGTGATGATATGGCTATCGCTAGCATGATTATTTCACCTGTTGCAAGTGCCGGTATAAAAATTAAAGCCGCAGTAAATAAAATTGCACCGGCGATGCTAGCAATATCCATGATGATGTACTGTTTCCTCCGGCGATCGTGTATGATAGTCTCCGGCCCAGGTATGGTATTGATCTCTTCGATCAAATCAGCTTTATTGCTATCCAGTGTACTATTTCTGTTAAGTACTATAGGTTGATCTCCTTGTCCATTCGTCTCGGGCAAATTTTCTGTTGCATTCCGGTCAGTAATTTCGTCTGGGTTTGGGAAGTTATTCGGCTGAGGGTTGTGAAATTCATGTGATGTATGGTCAGTGGGTGCTGCCGGTGGAGTTACAGGATTTTGGGGATTTAAGATGGTATTTGGATGTTGGTTATTTGTTCCCTGGGTACTTGGAAGAAAAGTCGACATGCCACGATTTTATTTTTTCGTCCGAGATCGTCAATAAAGATGTTTTGGTGAAAAATTTTTCAAAATTGTAATGTGCAATTTTTACGAAGATTTAGCTATTGGATTGGCCAAATTTTCGTTTTTATTAAATTTTTTCGTTATTGAAAGCGTCTTTTGGTGTGAAGTGAACACTCTTAGGCGTGTAAGGGCATTGCAAAAGATCTTGGTGATAAAAAAAGAAAACAAGACAAAAAACTGGAGCTCAAACCTTAGTGTGTTTTTTCCTAGGTTTGATGTAGTAGCCAATATTAATATCTTGCTCCGATTGTTCCTCTTCGCTTTTTCTTTTACAACCGATAATTTTGGAAAATTTTAACATTGACCAGATAAATCTTCTCATAGATGCGAGTGTGGCAATAATGCCGGCTATTGGGATGATACCAGTGGAGGTAATTATAGTTGGAATGTTTCCCGCTGAAACCACCGTTGACGTATTTCGTTCCATGTCAAATCGTTGTTGACGATTTATATAAACATTTTTAGCAGATTTTTTGATAGTAGACTTTGTGGATTGCGTGACATCGCTGTATCGATCGTTCTTAGGATTATCTCCTGCTTCTTGGTCAGGCTGCGCCGCTATCGGCATCGTTAGCGGCACTCCATAGAAAAATCTGTGATTCCTAAGCATAACCTCGGGTATTATACCAACTCCTCAAACCGTGTCAAGAATCATGTGTCAATTTTAAGAAAAAATTTCCCGAATATTATGTTCTTTAATTTTTACAAAAACAAAGTAAAAATTTGCTAAAATCCACTTTATTGCGCAAACCTTCCTCTTCAAAAAACTTAAGAATGGACGATGCGAAAATGAGGATTTTAAATTGAATTATTTCCAATAAAACCTCTGAAAATAGTAAATGCAGCTGAGCAAATGAAAATTTTTTTCATAAACGATATGGTCGGATCGGTACAGCTTTACGTAATCCTGAAGATTGTGTTGCCATGATGATTGTGTGACAATTCTAGCTGACATTATATCAAAAACATTAAAAAAGTGAATATTTTGTGCAAAGTTTATTTCTCATTTTCCTCCCAATAGGGATCACTTTCGTTGGTATTGAGACCGTTGTTTGGATTGTTGTCGTCTGTTACTTCAGGCATATCTTCCCATTGCGGATAATCGTCCGACCCCTGAGCATTTAGCGTATTTTGACTGGTGGTCGATGAGAAATAATTTTCGGAAGGGTTTGCGTTGGGATAATCTTCTAGCGCTGTATATAAACCATCTAATAACTCAGGATTGTCAGGAAAATCGTTGCCTTTGCCTGTATTATTTTTGGCACTTGTGCCGGTTGGTTGAAATGAATTTTCCCATTCTGAATAATTTTCCCATTTTCCCCATATTGGATCAGATGGCAAATTTAAAGGGCTTTCGAATTGATTGTTATTTTTATCCTCAGATGTATCTTCTGTGGCGGCAGCTTCTTGATTTTCCTGTTGGATTTGGTGAAACGCTGCGGTAACTACGATTCCGATTATTGATCCAAGCAAAAACACGGCTGCACTTATGAACATTGGTATCATTACAGCAGGAACCGATATGAATATTGCACCTACTGCTATCGTGGCCGCCATTAGCATGAGTGATACTCCTGTGGTAACAATGCTTATAATTTTTGCTTTTCTCGCACCTATAGCGATATTCGAAAACGATGAAGTGCCGACTTTCCCCTCAATTAACGAAGTGAGTTCAGATTTCAAATTTCTAAAATTTAAGAATCTAATTTTTGAGTCTCCCGCTGGCTGAGGACTTGAATTATTTTCTACCTGAGACATTTTTGAGACCCTTTCAAGGGGTATGTTCTTTTAAAGTAAGTCAAGATTAATGCAATGTTTGGTAAAAAATTTCTCAAAAAGAAAGATGGTTTTTACAAAGGTTGGATACTTAACGGAGCGGCATAATACACAAAATCAGATAGAAAATTTATTGGCCATAATTTTTATCATTCAGAAGCTTCTCTTCTGGATCATCGAACGGGTTTGTTCCTCCTGATTGCCGAATATCATCGCGATTTTCGTTTGATTTTGTTTGCCCTTGTAGAAGATAGCCTAATTCCACTATCCTGTTCTGTATCTTTGTTTTTTGTAATTTAATATCGGCAGTTTCATGCCTGGATTCCTGAGCCCGTTCGCCTTGAACTAAGCCTAATATCTGCCTTACAACGCCCTCCCTTACATTTTGATCTTCAGAGGATATATCATCTAGCGCGCGTATGCGTAGCACGAACGAGTGTTTTGCTTCCGTTGATAAATTTTTTTCTGCCAGTTGTAGCATCTTTTGTGCTATGGTATAGCAAAACGCTTCATTGTTACTTAGTGCCTTCAAATAAGAGTCCAGTTGTTCCACATTGTTTGTGTTTTTTTTATTAAAAGATGCCCAAATGGTATTTAAATTCTTATTAGCTTCATCGATTTGGGTCTGAAATTTGTTTGATTGAAACTCTTTTGTTTTTTGGTTTATTTTTTCCCGTAATTCAGGCAACTTCGTGTCCCTGCAAAATTCAAAGTCTGTAGCTACCTTATCATCGCATACACACGAAACTATATTAGCCATTGACGCCAATATCCCGACGGTAAGAGCGGCACATAAAATCGGCAACGAAAATGATAAAGTAATGCCAATAATTAAAGTGCATATTCCTGCGATTCCCAAGATTATGCTCGTATTAAAAAGTGCAATCGTTGCCTTTTTATACTTTAGTTCGGTGCTTGATAGCTCTCTATCTCTACCTTCTGCGTTTTCGAAAAAAGTTTTCCCTGGGTTAGCCACAGCGGAGATGAATTTTTGTAAACCGGTGGTTTCAAGATTACCCTGATTAATCTGATCTGAGGGTTTATCTGGATCGAAATTCATACTCATAGCAACCTTTCAGGATACCCCTTGGGAAATGTCAAGATTAATGTAATGTTTGGTAAAAATTTTTTCAAAAAAGAATTGATGATTTTTACAAAAATTGAGGATATGCCAGGACTACATGCTCTCAATGCAATGTCCAGGTCTTAACGGTTAGGGGGATCGAGATGCGATAAAGCGTAGTTGGGCAGTGTGTCGATAGACGAGAGAGGTCATATTTAAATTAAAAGCTTCGTGCATATGGTACCTGAGTGCCGTCGCATTCGATGATCGATGTCAGATATTTTAATAAATTTTTTGTTTTTGCAATCTAATTGCGATCTAGTTATGTCGCGGCTAGATTCATGGACTAATTTTATTCATCAAAGAGTTGAGTCTGTATAGTATCAATGTTTTGTTACAGACGTGACAGCGTGTCTTTGTTCTGGTTAATATTTCTTGCAGTGGTATCGATTTGTTGCTCAATTATTTCGATATTATCTGTAATTTTTGAAATTTTACTTTGTTGGGATCCACCGTTCTCTTTTTGTAGAATTTTGTCTAACCCCAATGCTGCTTTTATGCCATTTTGAACCGTATTCGAATCTTCGGAGCATATATCGTTTAAATAGTCAGGAGGTGTTATTGGTTCAATGGAATTTCGCATGAATTGTTGTGCGGATTGTTGTGCCTGTTCTTGCATGGATAATACACCAAGTTCCACTTTTACTATGGATAGGAGGAATATTGTATTTTTACTTAAGATTTCGATGGCTTGGTTGATCGCATCTTTGTTGATGCCATCTGAGTTTTGTAGAGCAGTTTTAATTTTTTCCAAATTTTGTTTGGCTTCTTCGGTATGTGTTTCCGTTTGTTGGTCGCTGTATGCCTGCTTCTCCAAAGAAGAAGTTTTATTTAAAATTTGCTTCATGTTTGGATTTTTGGACCACTGCTCCCAAAACGGATATTGAAGTTGACGACGACGTTTCTCTATTTGTTGTGCTCTATGGTAGGCTATTGAGATGCATGTGATGGCTGTTGTTAAGGCTGCAGCTGCTACGCCGGCTAGCGCGATAGCGGTTATCACCGGCCATGCAGCGTGGATGAATATTAATAAAAAGGCTATGCTCGCAGCTACGCCTGCAGTATATATAGCAATGTTGAACGTGACAGAAGCTGTTTTTTTTAATTTTAATGGGACAAATAGGTATTTTTCTGTGATAGAATCTGTGATTGTTTTGCCAACGTTTAATGATTTAATACCTTCTTTAAATACCTCTTTCAACGAAAAGTCGCTAAAAATACCTGTCGAATCTGAGAGATTGTCCAAATTTGCTTTACTCATAGTAACCTCTCAGGATACCCCCCCCCTCGAGGAATGTCAAGATTAATGCAGTTTTTAGTAAAAATTTTTTAAAGGAACAAATGATAATTTTTACGAAAATTGAACAAATTACATTCTCAAGCTGAGATATTAATGTGAGGTCTGCAGGACGTTATCTGCAAAGTTTGGGATGCTTCAAGGATATTTTTTTCGAGCTGAATATGGGAGTGCAGGAGATGTGCACTGTGAAACCTAACCACAAAAACTAGGTTTTGGTTTGCCGTCTATTTTTGTGGTTTGTTTAAAAAAATTTTTCTTTATGAAATTTGGAAAGATAGTATTTTTCGGGGTGATCTATGCACCATATCCGGAAATTATCATCAGGAAACGTCATTGTTATGACTTTATCTGGTAAATTGACGCGCTCAGATTACGCAGAGATAGTGCCGTTTTTAGCGAAGTTTATAAAAAAATATAAAAAAATTCGTTTATTGGTGGAGCTGGATAATTTCGAAGGTTGGGCAGCAAATACGACACTCGATGATATCGTGTTTATTTTTCGTTATGGATTTCATATCGAGAAAATCGCTTTTTTGGTGCATGGCAAGCAAGACCAATTGGTGGTGCTGCTTGACCGGCCGTTTGGACGTGCCCTTGGCAAGAATGTAAAATATTTTCATTACACCTCCAGGGGTGACGCGTGGGAGTGGATAACAAATGGCGCAACCGCGGTTGTCGATCAAACATTCCCGGTAAATAAGGGTTCCGAAGATGGTGGACAGTAAGATTGATGAAAATGACGAATTTGAGGAAATTATCCGTACGGGCTTCAAAAAAGTCGATAATGTGCGTAGATCTGTAAGCGAGCATTGTGCAGGGTTCGAGCGTTTACAAATGTTTGCTCGTAATTTTTTCCCGAAAAACGATACCGCTAAAATTTTTCATGTAGCGGGAACAAATGGCAAAGGATCAGTTTGCGCGATGCTGGATTCTGTTTACCGTAATGCTGGATATCATGTCGGATTATATATATCACCTGCGTTACTAGATATCCGCGAACGTATCCAGTTAGATCGTAAATATATCTCTAAGCGGGATTTTTGTAGATTATATCATACCGTGACAGATCTTGGGAAATCTGCAGGAAGAGATTTTTCGATTTTCACATGTTTTACACTGATTGCGTTGCTGTATTTTCAGGAGGCTAATGCGGATGTCATAATTCTTGAAACTGGGGTGGGCGGACGATCCGATAGTACAAATATCGTTGATCATCCAACTGCTTGTATAATAACCAGTATTTCGTTCGATCATGAGAATGTTTTGGGACGTACACTCCCACAAATCGCGTATGAAAAAGCAGGCATCATAAAAGAAGGTGCGCGTACATTTATCGGTTCTCTGCCCAAAGAAGCTGAGGATGTCATTTTAAACACATGCCATGAGAAGAACGTTCCGATGTATCGAGCATCGCACGTTGCTAATACGAACCTTGTTGGGGATTACCAAAAAATTAACGCATCTGTGGTATATACAGTGGCAAGTACATTGCGGGATGTTTTACCAATCTCTGATTCGGAGATCGAATATGGGTTGATGCATGCATTTTGGCCGGCACGTAATCAACAATTTAAGCTTAAAAACGGCAATGTTGTAATTTTTGATGGGGGACATAATTCCGAAGCGGCAGACATTCAAAAAAAATATGTCAGCGAGACATTTAATGAAAACAATTCTTGTCTAATTTTTAGTTCGACAAAACCAGAGCACGCTGAGCATTTTTTAGCTAATTTTTATCCATATTTTTCAAAAATTTTATTATGTAACCTAACATCTCACCCACATAAAATAGAGGATGATTCGTTTTTCGAAAATTTGGTAAAAAAGTTTCCTGGAAAATCACAATTTCTCGAAATGAAAAAAGTGATTGAAACTTTATGCTCCCCTACGGATAAAAAATTTTTCGTTACCGGATCGCTGTACTTAATTGGAGAAGTTGTGAGGGAATTAATCAATGCTGGCCAAATGGATAAAAACTGCTTTGACTGCCCTGTACCACATACAAACAAAGACAAAAATAAGTAAATTTTTGAAACTTAGTCCCCAATAAATTATATAGATCAGATTTGTAAGAAGTTTTGAATCAGCTGGTCGGACCATAAATTGACGACCGTAAATCGTATCTTACAAAGATATGCCAGCAATTTTTACTGCTGAGTTCGGAAAATTTTTCAGCGAATATACATTGACGGCATCAGTATTGAATGTATTTTGCGTGAGTTCGTGTTTTTGTCGTCCAATGGATAGGACACCAGTCTCCGGAACTGGCAATCTGGGTTCGAGTCCCAGCAGAAACGCCAATCTGAGCAATTTTTATCATCTTTTCGAAAATTTCCCCAAAAAAATACCCATGTACAGGTCTGAAGTTGGCCCTCTCTATCGAGTTTTTCCAAAAGAAAATCAAAGCAAATTTATTCTACCGGATTACTAGATTCAGCTATCTTAAGAATTCTCAAGCTTGGTATCAACGAAATATGGTATATTCCACAATTTTATGCTAGGGACTGGATCTTCATCGCTATCTTCTACCTCAACATTGGACATGACCGTTATATTACCAGATATTAATTGCCAAGTATGAGTTTTCTTATCTATTTCCCAATTTTTCTTGTCCCTTTTATATTCTTCGAGTTGATTCTTGACTTCTTCTAGCGCAGCCTGGTACTTATCATAGTCTTCTTTCTTTTTCATATATTCCTGGTGCTGTTTTGAATATTCTTGAAGCTTCTTCTTATATTCATCTCGTAAAGACTGATAGTTAGGTTGGTTAGTATCTTTCGGCTCTTCAGGTTTTGTAGGTTTTTTGGGTTCTTCGGGTTTTATGCTTTCGAGATATTTGAACTTTGAAAGAAGCTTATGCAATTCATTATCGACGCATCGAAGCTTAGGACAGTCCTCTCCTTTGTGGGATTCTGCGTAATCTTTATGGTAAGTTGTGTAATAATTTCTATAAGTTTCGGATACCCTTGACTTAAGTCCTTCATTCATGCACGCAGCTCGTACGATTTTGTCTAAAACATCTTTACCGAATTTTTGTTCCGCTGCATACAATGATTTTATGGTAAAATTATTGTCTGAATCCCTAAGCAATTGGGCAAATACTTGATCAAGCGTAGATAATCTGATAATACACCTATCTGTACTATCGCCGGAATCGTTCGCTCCAATAGCTCGTTCCCTACAAAGGATTTGATATTTTGGATCTAACGATAGATCAGCTAATTTTTCAATATCTTTGGACAAGAGGAATGAATCGGATGATGAAATTTTACCAATTTCAGAACAAAAGTTTTCGATAGCCGCCTTAGCCGTCTTTTCGTTTACGTACCGAGTATTTTTTAGTGCTTCATCTAAAATTTTAATGAGCTCTGAATTATTTTTCATTGTAAATGTTTTATCTCGATCAAAGGTTTGATATTGGATATGATC
>JAIDVZ010000163.1 GCA_029059365.1 Opitutales bacterium
CTCCATATTGATCATCGCTTTTCCTAATTTGTTGTCATGTCGCTGACTTAGTGGGACATGTTTTGAACGACGTCGAAAATGAAAAATTGCTACACCCAATCCAAACAAAATGGTAAGAACAAGCCATATACAAATTTTAGTACTTAATGTCACGAAATCGCCCTGTTGGTATTAATTCTTCAATTGCAAGTAACATGAAAATTTTGATAAAAAAAGTAGAATTAGGCGCTTCATTTGAGCAATCTTGCCAACAGAGAAAAATGCCTTGCATAACCAGCATAGATATCATCAAAATTATCTTCAATATCCTCAGATATTGGTTACAATTTACAAATTTCAAACGCATCGCACGTGAATGAAACACGCTTCTCAACGATCGATGTTTATGATATTCCGACCATATTGTTGAACAAATTGCTAGCACAAGAAATACAAATACCCAAACTTCACAGTTCATGGCAAAGTTCTCCAAAACGTATTTTTAAGGAAAATTTCGAGAAAAAGTAGTAAAAAAATCACAACGGAAAAGAGGTGCGAAATATTAAAATCATTACTTTCAATATCCATCGCAGCAATAGCCAAAAATATTAACTCAAATACTCTCAATCCGAAGGCCCAATCGTGATATTTGTATCGAAATTTCGTATTTACCTGTACAATTGGCTCAATCGTTGGGACGATTACGGTCGCCCGCTTGACTCTTTTTCTCAAAAAACCAACAATTGGAACCAGGATCAATAACACTGATGCCCAAGGATTACCGATTTGCATATTTTCCTTTTTTCGTTTGCCAAATTTTTAAAATAACCCTGCCGGTTTTTTTATATAAACCGCGCTGTTGAGCAACACTTAGTTTCTTTTTCGCAAAATTTACGCGTTCAGTCAGTGAAAATATTTCCGAAATTTGACTGAGGATCTGCCAATCATTATTCGCATCTTTTCTCAATGCTTCAATAATTTCAGGATCCGTCATTTCAATGTGAACATACGGGAAAATTTGTGATAAATATGTTCTCAAAATACTCGATAACATCGCCGATACACATTCACAAGATTCCTTGGAGATATTCCTTTTTACCTCCATGAGGGCAATCATAGCCAATCTTACCGGTGTCTTGGGCAAAACATTATCATTTTTCCTATATTTGCCGCGTAAACATAATTTACAGACTTTAACCCAGATAGCACTACAAGTAAAAATGACAAAAATTGTAAGCATAATCTCTCATTCCCATACAAACGGGATCATTTCGCTATTTACAAGTATTCAAAAATTTTACACTTGCAAGTAAGCAATTTTATAACTATCATTTCCCCCTGCAAGGGGGATATTATGCTCAGGTATCCAAGTAGAAAAAAAATTGTGCGCTTTATAACAATTTTGGGCGTATTTTGGGGATTAAATAGCACATTACATGGGATCAATCCAGCTGATTCTGGACAAAACTTGGTTCAAAATTTTCCATTAGTGCACGTCTCAGGCCAAAACACACTAGATGGAATAAGTGCAGATCCACAATTCTTAAAAATTTTGCCAGATATTCATAGGCTTATTAGCAGGAGCTATAAATCTACAAAACGCGCTAGCGATAGACATTACCTTAATCAACATATGCTTGAGCATGATGAAGATGTTACTATGGCTGGGACCGGACATCACTGGCATTGCATAAAAAATTTCCAAGGCAAACAGGGAGACTTCGTTACAACACATATTGGCTGGCGATTAGTACGACAAATTATCCGACTATTTTCTGGTGGATACCTTCCTAATGAGGTTGATTATCCAGGATTTGTAGCATATAGCACTGATTCTGATCCAACAGGATCAATAATCTGGTTGGCCGTTGTACTTCGCGGATCACAGGGAGAAAATTTTCAACCGGGTGATGGGATGTTTGGCGGAAGTTGGGTAACAAACTATAATGCCGGACCAAGCGAGTTGCATAAGGAATTTTACCCGTTTACGGGCCAAGCACATTCAGGGTATTTAAATAAGATACTATCCTGCAACATTTCCATGCGAAACGCGATCAATGCAGCCTTAAGAAAAATCGGGCAGGAGAATTTTTCAAAGGTAAGATTCGTTGTTACCGGACATTCTCAAGGTGGTGGACTCGCGCAAGTCGCATTGCCCATCATAATACATGAATATGGATACATTTATAACGGGAAAGGAACATTTAAAAATTCAGAAACTCCACGTTTTTTTGGATATTTCATGTCAACTCCACGCGCAATTTGCGGGAAAGACACGGCTGATGCTTATATAAAATATGTAGGAGCGGACAATATGATCCGTCACCAAGCATATGGAGATGTGGTTCCGATGCTCTGTTTACCTGGTTATCTCCCGGTAGGACACCTAGCAGTAGATACTTTATATGACACTATTTGTCGAGCAATTCGTTCAGAAACTGCGTATTGCAACCGATATATGCTATTTTGGTCAATAAAAGATCTATTAGATCCAGCAAAATTTGTGGTAGATGACAAAAGCGATACTTGGATATCGATAGCAAATCCTGAGTTTGAGATCAATTGGACAGAATTATGCAAAATTGTTTGTTCTCAATCAGTATTATACAACATGTCCACAGAAGTTATGTTTAAAACGTTTTTAGATAATGCATTTTTGGCAGCTCACCCAACAAAACCATTTGAAACAGCAAAAAAACCTCCTGAACTGTCCGATGCTTTCTTAGTCAGTTTACTAAAAAGTCGATATGATTTAAAATATGTTGAAACGATTTTGCGTGATTTCTCATTCTTTAAGGATGTCTCTTTGGAAGAGAAAAAGATAGAGCATATCTTTGCAATTAACTGCAAATTTGAAGAACAATTTGGGAATTTCGAAAAAATTGGGGTAATAGGCGCATTTAATAATTTGCGATTGCTCAACAATTTGACTACGTCACTCAATAAATTAGGGAATTTTGAACAATTTATTAATGAAGATTTGCTGAAAATTGTGCCCAAAGACGGAATTGTTATAGATAATAAGATCACTCCAACTGGAGATTCATCGCTAGTTGCATACGCCCACTACGGTTCTGCCTCAAATTTCTTCAAGTCAAAACTATTCGATTCAAATATTCCGAGCAAAAATCTTAATCTTTCACTAAGGAATGGGCTTGAATTGCTGCGATCGAAACAAAATGACAAGGAACAATGCGTATTCGTATATGAAGAAGCATTACCAAATGTCCTATTTAACATGATAAGTTCACAGTAACTCCTATCATCTTGACAAACTTTCCCTTAACAACATTATTTTGAAGGCGTTCATGGCCGCTCCTCTGCGGATTTGATCGCCGCATACCCAAAAACTCGCACCGTTATCCAAAAATGAATCTATCCGCAGGCGCCCAATTCCACATTTATCACGCTTGCTATATCGCAAAGTACACGGGAAATTATCATCATCATAAAAATCGAGATACTTATCATCTCGAAATGCATCAATAGCTGCAGATTTATCAAATTTTTTTTGAAAATTTGCAAAGATCGACATCGAATGCACACGTGCAACAGGCACACGTACACACATCGCTGATATTTTTAATGAATCATCGCCCAAAATTTTGCGAGATTCATATTGCATTTTATTTTCTTCCGAAGAATAACCAGATTCATCAATATCACCTATTTTGGGGATTACGTTATATGCAATTTGTTCACCAAATATTTCACATGCTAGCTTGTGATCCCCAGCTTCATCAGCCTTAAGCGCACGAAATCCATTCTTTCCGACCCCAGATACTGCCTGATAAGTAGACACACAAAACCCACTTAAAGAAAACAATTTATGTAGTGGATAAAGGGCCATGAGGGCGATTATGGTCGAACAATTTGGATTAGCTATTACGCGATCATTTAAGTTTAAATTTTTCGAATTTACCTCCGGAATAATTAGCGGAACATTTGGTACCAACCGATAAGCCGAGCTATTATCAATACATATCGCTCCTTTTTTGCTGTAAATCGGAATAAAGGTTCTACTGGTTTCAATATCTGCACAGAAAAAAATATAATCTAATCCATTTGCAGAATCGATATTTGGCTGCTCTGTGCGATATTCGCAACCATGAATTGATATTTTCGTACCACATGAGCGCTCAGATGTAAACAGACGGCATTCGCTTATATCAACAGAAGAGTGCTCAATAATATCTATCAATTCCTCTCCGACTAACCCAGTTGCACCAATAATACCTATCTTTAATCCCGGCATATTATTTTCTCAAATTATGAGCAACAGCACGCCCTTTGCCAGATTTTTTACTAAGTGCAAAATATTGTATATCTCGTTTTTTCACATGATATACGGTAGTATTTTTTACCCAATCTTGACGGATATCAGTCGTAATCGAAAGATTTAATTTCAAAATTTCTTTATCCAGCTCATTAATCTTCACACCATATGCAGCACATGACGATTCAAGTTGACTGATTTTATATCCATACTGCATGATATGCTGCTTGGACCTAACTAATGCAACAGATAAGCAAAAAACGGATAAAGTGGAAACGACAACCGCCAACCAAAGGGTCAACAAAATATTCCTGGAATGAATTTTATCAGTATTCATTTTACGCGCTCCAGTATGCGTAATTTAGCAGATCTGCTTCTAGGATTACGCTTTATTTCTTCAATCTGAGGAACAATTGGTTTATTAGTTATAACATTAGCCAATCTTGTCTTATATTGCGACGGCTCAAAATCCGTATTGCTGACCGCACGACCGGCCATCTTTTTAAAAAATTGTTTAACAATCCTGTCCTCCAGCGAATGGAAAGATATAACAATTAGCCGTCCACCGATCGCTAATTTTTCAAACAAAACAGGTAATGCCTGTAAAAGTGCTTCAAGTTCGCGATTTATGGCGATTCGAATACCTTGAAAAGTTTTTGTCGCCGGATTAATCTTTGTTTGTTCAGGATAACTTAATGCTTCGTGGATTAATCCGGCAAATAAATCACTATACAGCAGCTTATCTGTGCCTCTATTGTCTAATATACTGCGAACTATACTTTTCCAATTTCTTTCCTCCCCAAAATCGCGAACAGCGTGAATTAGTTCTTCGGTACTGGCCGTATTCAAAAATTGTGCAGCGCTTATACCATTTGTGGTATCCATCCGCATATCCAAGGGCGTATGATACTTGAACGAAAATCCGCGATCAGCATCGTCCAATTGGTAAGACGACAACCCAAGATCCATAAGCACATTGTCTAACGGCGGCAAACACAGGTCGTTAATACCTGCAAAATTCATGCTATAAAAAAAGAACCTTTGTGGGAAAATTTTTCTTAAACATTCTGCACGATCAATCGCATCTAAATCGCGATCAATGGCATATACTTTGCTCTTATTGTACCGCTCAAGCAGTGCCCGAGAATGCCCGCCTCCACCGAATGTACAGTCCAAAATATTCAGATGCTCGCCCGAATGAAAAGCAGAGACCACCTCATTTAACAAAACGGGGATGTGTGATAACGTCATTACCGGACTCACAAGCCAAGCTTCGTTAATATCTTATTCATCTCGTGTTGATCGCTGCTATCGCTGCCCAAATACCGAGAATATCTCTCTGGATCCCAGATGCTAAAGGTCGCAAAATTTCCAACAACCATGGCATCTTTTATTAATCCAGCATGCACCATAAGCAACTTGTTGATCTGTACCCTACCCTGTACATCACATGTCAATTGATCAGCTTTTGAGAATAATTTTGTCAAAATTTTCTGCCCAACCTCATCTCCAAGACTCACCTCAGATATTTTATCGTTCAGTTTTTCCACCATTTTTGGCGGATAAACAGTTATGCAACCCACAGGATTTGGGATAGCTATGTAAACGCTATCGGAATCGACCCCGAATCTCCATTTCGCCGGCAATGCTATACGACATTTGGCATCAATGCTGCGTATATGCTCACCAACATAAATGTTAATACTTCCGCTCATTCACACAAAACTTTCAACACTACTCCCCAAGTATCCCCATTTTTCACCATATGTCAAGATTAAATCCAATTTTTTTTTGGTAAAAACGAGGGCAAATATTGCTTATGAGATATGCCGATCCCTGGCGAATAAGGGATGTACCCGGTATAATTTAGGAACATTTCAAAACATATTCT
>JAIDVZ010000164.1 GCA_029059365.1 Opitutales bacterium
CTGCACTGGAGTGGATAAATTCAAGATACGCTCCGACACCGACCATCATTGAAGCTGCGCAGGCATTGTATAGAAAACATGGTGTCGAAGATATTTCTAGGAATGATGCTGGTGCAAAGAATTTAACAATAACAACAGAGGCAATTTCCAATATAATCGATCAGTGTAAGAAAAACAGCGAAAAAGCTTTATGCTTTGTTACAGGAGTCCCTGGTGCTGGAAAAACACTTGCAGGCTTGAATATAGCAAACGAACGTCATCATTTTAATGAAGATGAACATGCTGTTTTTCTTTCAGGAAATGGTCCACTAGTTGATGTTTTGCAAAATGCGCTTGCAATAGATCGCGCGGAGAGAGAAGGCATAACTAAGAAAAATGCCCTTCGAGAAACGAAAGCCTTTATTCAAATTATTCATAAGTTTAGAGATGAGGCTTTGACTACAGATATGGCACCAGTAGAGAAAGTAGCTATTTTTGATGAGGCTCAAAGAGCATGGAACAAAGAGTCTCTCGCTGATTTTATGAAGCGAAAAAAAGGGATCTCCGATTTTAATCAGTCAGAACCTGAATTTTTGATTAGCATTATGGACCGACATAGAGATTGGGCCGTTATAGTTTGTCTTGTAGGTGGTGGACAAGAAATATATAACGGAGAAGCAGGAATTCAGGACTGGTTTGAAACTTTAGCAGATAATTATCCAGACTGGAAGATATATCTGTCGGATAAAATTACAGATACAGAATACGTAGGAAAATCAGATATCTCAACATTATTGAATGGACGAGAGTACCATTGCATTTCTGATTTGCATTTAGGAGTTTCACTGCGCTCATTCAGAAGCGAAAAATTAGCTCTTTTCGTGAAATTGCTGTTGGATGAAAGGGCAGATGATGCCAAAAGTGTTTATTATGAGCTTAAACAATCATATCCGATTTTTTTAACAAGAAATTTTGAAATTGCAAAAAAATGGGTAAAAGATAAGGCTCGTGGAACAGAAAGGTATGGGCTTTTAGCAAGCTCAGAGGGAAAAAGACTGCGAGCTGAAGGTATATGGGTTCCGTCAGATATAAATCATGTAGGGTGGTTTTTGAACGGAAAGGATAATGTTGACTCATCGTATTACTTAGAAGTGGCAGCGTCTGAATTTAAAGTACAAGGTTTAGAGGTCGATTATGCAATATTAGCCTGGGATGCAGATTTTAGATATACGACTGAAGGTTTTGATTATTTCAAGTTCAGAGGCACGAAGTGGAATCATGTCAATCAGGAACAAAGGCAGAAGTATCTGAAAAATGCGTATAGAGTTTTGTTAACAAGAGCAAGACAAGGATTGATTATATATGTTCCTGAAGGATCAGATGAAGATCCATCAAGAAATATAGAAT
>JAIDVZ010000165.1 GCA_029059365.1 Opitutales bacterium
CTGTCGATCACACGTACCTCACGTGCGCGGATCTTTTCATTTTTTCTAACGTAATTCTTAGGAGTATTTCTCCGAAAAAAGGGCTTTCTATTGAAAGCATTACTTTGTGACGACGATTTCTGATTAAAATTTTCGTTTACCATTGATTAATTTTGTAAAAAAGCGCGTGTGTTGGATAACACTACGCACGCTCTTCGTTCATTAGATTCTATTTTGTTGGGATTGTCAATACTGGAGCCACTGCTCGCGCCGATGATTCACCAGCCTGAAGATTAAACAGGTACGATATGAACATAAATGTCGATTTTGAGTGTAAATCATTGTCTTCTATATAGAACCACTTACCGCGATAACATATGGAGACGAAAGCGTTAGATGGACGCTCTTTTGAACATTTTACGTGTAGCATCGTTCCACTGGCATTTTTTGTCCAATCAAACACGTTCCCATCGGCATCTACAGTGGTCATGACGACCCCATTATCGATATCCTCTTGCGGAACTTCTACTGCGTGCGACAGGTAAAATAGTACCCCCATCAGAGAGCGCATGCGAACGCTTAGCCCATCCCTCGACACGGACAAAAAATTATCTCTGAAGTAAAATTCATCCCTGTCAGGGTCCAGATTCAAAATTTTACGCAACTCGATCATCTCGCTTGATTCAGAAGGCAAGTCCTTGAACTTCAACATCAAAGCACTGTGAGTCTCGTCGTCTAACCCAAGAGTCAGTTTATGCTCATATTCCAGCTTCTGAAGAAGAGAAGTCATGCGATAAAATTTTTCAAAATCAGGCTTAACTCTTGGGGTTGGACCCGATGCATTGGAAGCATTATCAACATCATTTATCTTCTCGATACACAGATTGAATACACGCTCCAGTTTCCATCCGGATTGCGACATCAGCAGTGCTGCTGAGAACGGCAATGGAGTCATCAAGTGTTGAAGGAACTCCTGCCCACGGAGTGGGTGATATGAAATTGTCGGTGTACGCGAATCCTGGAAAAGGAGCTGTGGAGTTATGTGTTGCTGGTTGATAACACCACCTCCTAGAGGTTGTTTAGAGTTATAGAACCTTGCGTCTTTGAATCCCGCAGTCACCCCGAGTTCATGAGAGTCAGTTATACTACTAATCTCCAGAAAAAGAGGGTTTTCGCGATACTTTAATCTAACTAAATTGGTCAGCAACTGCTGATCAAGAGTGGAATTCAACGCAGCACCATACTCCAAATGCGTATCCTTTATGTCACGCGGCCCTGTTGAAGCACACCCGCCACATACCATCAATCCGGCAATCGTCAAAATATTTAAATTCGAAAGATGCATACGGTGGAGGAGTAATTAGGAGTCTGATGTTTGCAATACAAAATTATTGAACGAAAAAATAT
>JAIDVZ010000166.1 GCA_029059365.1 Opitutales bacterium
ATCTTCATACAGTTGCACTTTATTTGATTCGAGATTTATTCTCCATGTCAATCATGGCATCGATCTTTTTTTGCAAAGATCGTCCATAATTGCCGTCTATTGCCCATTTCCCAGTTAATTCCGAAACACTGCGAGCACTACCACGTTTTATAAGCGCAAATCTGGGATCTACGCAACGATTAACGAGTGATTTTGTTGAGGCATATGCTTTTAAATGCTGTACGTGTGCGCGTATACCGGTTTTTATATCCGGGAAGCAATGTCCAACCACAGAATTCCCGGTTGTCCCTAATCCGCAAAAATTATTCTGTACAGCGGAAACATCGCCACCAAAGCGTAAAAAATTCGTTTCATGGCACATCTGTGCAAAAGCAACATCGTGATTGACCCCTTCATATGCACATTCCCAGATATAGGTACGCACTATGTAAGACGCTTTTCGCTGAGAAATACGTTTGTTTGCCCTTGTCAGGTAATTTAAAAGTGTGTTTTCGCTGATGGCTCCCTTGCCCATTATGCTATAGCGTTGAGGTACTGTTTTTATGAAAATTGGGCCCTCTCCAGAGGAACGAGAAGAATCATAAACAGAATGGCACCCAGCAAGCACGAGTACAGATATGCTGATCAAGAAAAAATACTTGCCGACGCTCATACTCCATTTTTTTGTGTAAAATTTTTACAAGATAGCAAGCTTTTTTAGATATCGTATACTTTGCCTGGTGATGGGTCCAATACCATGGTTTTAGGACGGTTGTCAATTATGGAGTCCATAAACCACTCGCGAGCAGGTGGTTCTCCATGTGTGAGTACAATTGTACGCGGATCTAACTCCAAAACTGCTTGCAATAAATCTTCGCGATCCGCATGCCCACTCAGATCAAAACGCTCAATATATGCTTCTATTTTCGCTGAAAATCGCAAAGCAGGGAAGAAGAAATTAGTATGTCTTTCGCTTGCGAGTAACTGCCCTCCCGGTGTATCGGGGTCACAATATCCAACAAATAAAATTGCGTTATTTGGGTCTCCAAGCAAATTTGCAGCAGTTGTATATGCTGGGGTATTTTCTACAAGCATCCCGCTGCTTAATACGAAAATTGATGGATTTTCGGGCTGTAACGTTTTACCGAATTTTGCTAATCTGAATGACTTCACCTTCAAGTCTTTCAGTATTTTAGCACGAAAATCTACGCCAGACAATTTTTTAGCTATAACATCGAAATCATCAACCAATCCTAACCCTAATCCGGAACAAAAGATAGGCGTGTTTTTATCCAACTTATTTTTTAAGCGGGCATTATGTATTATTTTAAGTATTTCTTGCATGCGCCCGAGCGCAAATGCTGGGATCAACACCGATCCGCCATTAGAGATCGTAGTATCGATTCTGTTTATCAATCTATCTATCTCTGATTGATAGTCACGTTGTTTTTGTCGTTCGGTATTTCCACGTGTTGTTTCGGTTATAACAATATCTACATGCTTTTTCGGCCAATTTGCACCTTTTAATATTCGTTGATTGTGGAATAGTACATCGCCGGTAAAAAAGACACTAGTTCGTTTATGTTGTAGCAATATACTACTTGCTCCAATTACGTGTCCGGCAGAAAAAAATGTGATATCAATTTCGTCACCATCTTTTTGCAATGTGCGAGTTTTAGCGTGATACATTGGCAAAATATGCTGATCAAGTGCTTTAGCATCTTCCACGCTGTATAGCGGATACTCTTTGATTCCCTTTTCCTCCCGTTGCATTGTCATGATCGATACAGAATTTTCCAAGATTCGTGGTATAATGACTTGCGATGCTGGTGATACTAGTACCCGTGCCTGCTTGTTATTTTTCATAAAATACGGCACTCCACCAATATGGTCAAGATGACAATGCGATACCGCTATTATATCTACAGTTTTATC
>JAIDVZ010000167.1 GCA_029059365.1 Opitutales bacterium
GGAATATAATGGCAAAAGAAACATTCGAGAGAAAAAAACCTCACGTTAATGTTGGAACAATTGGTCACGTTGACCATGGGAAATCGACACTGACTTCAGCAATAACAGAGACACAGTCAAATAAAGGGTTAGCTGAATACGTACCGTATCCTAAGCTTACCAAAGGTGGTACCGTACGTGACGCAAGTAAAACTGTTACCATCGCAGTGTCGCATGTTGAGTACGAGACAGAAAGTCGTCACTATGCCCACGTTGACTGTCCAGGACACGCCGATTTCGTGAAGAATATGATTACTGGTGCGGCGCAAATGGATGGTGCAATTCTCGTGGTAAGTGCCTATGATGGGCCTATGCCACAAACCCGTGAGCACATTTTGCTGGCTCGTCAGGTTGGAGTGCCAAATATCGTGGTATTCTTGAACAAAGTCGACTTGGTAGACGATGCTGAATTGTTGGACCTCGTGGAAATGGAAGTGCGTGATCTGTTGACCAAGTATGAATATAAAGGAAACGATATAACAGTTATTCGTGGTTCCGCATTGGCTGCTTTGGAAGGGAAACCTGATGGAGTGAAGTCTATCGATGAATTGCTTGCCGCTTTGGACAAAGATATTCCTACCCCAGTTCGTGATATAGATAAGCCATTTTTGATGTCTGTTGAGGACGTGTTCTCTATCACTGGTCGTGGAACAGTTGCGACTGGAAGAATTGAGCGTGGGTGCATTAAAGTTGGCGAAGAAGTTGAGATCGTTGGATTAGGCGAAACACGCAAGACAACATGCACAGGTATCGAAATGTTCCGCAAACTATTGGATCAGGGACAAGCCGGTGACAACGTTGGTATATTGCTGCGTGGTATCGAAAAAGACCAAGTTGAGCGTGGAAACGTGTTAGCCAAACCAGGATCGATACATCCTCATACTCGTGCCAAGGCCGAGGTTTACGTGTTAACCAAAGATGAAGGTGGACGTCATACCCCATTTTTCAATGGATATCGCCCACAATTTTACTTTGGTACAGCAGATGTAACGGGTGTTGTACATCTACCTGAAGGAACTGAGATGGTGATGCCTGGTGACAATCTTGGGGTTGAAGTTGAGTTACAGAAACCGATTGCTATGGAAAAGGGCCAACGTTTCGCCATTCGTGAAGGCGGACGCACAATTGGAGCTGGTCGTATAACGGAGGTAATTTCCTAACAAATTGAAATTGATTATTGTCCATTATATTTAAAACTCGGCGAAGACTGGTTTCCGGATCTTCGCCGGAAATTTAGGGGAATAGTTCAATTGGTAGAGCAACGGTCTCCAAAACCGTAAGTTGGGGGTTCGAGTCCCTCTTCCCCTGCCAACTAGGAAAAACGATGAACCCATTCACAAAAGTAAAACAGTTTATTATAGAGATTGTCAGAGAATTGAAAAGATCTTCTTGGCCTTCTTGGGAATCACTAAAGCGTTCGACCGGCATTGTTATACTGACCATGTTTCTTTTGGGTTCTTATGTCAGTATCATAGATTTCGCGCTATTTAACGGCATGAAGTTCATAACCTTTATTGCAAAATGACAACTCAAGAAACGGTTTTGGTTATGAATGAGGAATTATCGGATCCGCAATGGTTTACGTTGCAGACGCTATCCAACCAGGAATATAAAGTTAAAGCTGGAATCGAAACGATTAAAAAGGAACATGGCTTAGACGACATTATTTTAGAAATCCTGGTGCCATCAGAGGAAATTGCGGAAATAAAAAATGGCAAAAAGTACAAGCGTGTGCGCAAATTTTACCCGGGGTATGTTTTTATACACATGCGAATGTATGATAAAAATGGTGAAATCCTGCAGACTCCTTGGCAGTTGGTGCGAAATGCTAATGGCGTAGTGCGGTTTGTTGGCAACAATAATCCAATTCCTTTACAACCGGATGAAATCGGTGGAATTTTGGACAGGATACATGCTTCTGAGGGTAAAAGTGTTCCAAAGGTGGCCTATGAAATTGGGGATACCGTAAGAATTAACGATGGCCCATTTTTAAACTTGACAGGCCAGATAGAAGCAATTGATAGTGAGGCCGGTAAGCTTAGGGTTCAGGTGTCTATGTTTGGTCGATTAACCCCGGTCGATCTTGAATTTTGGCAAGTAAAGCATGTTGAACCCGGCAATAGTTAAAATTTTTAAGGAAAAGTATGGCAAAAAAGGTTGTCAAGCAGATCAAATTGCAGCTTCCGGCTGGCGCGGCTAATCCGGCACCACCTGTTGGACCGGCACTCGGTGCAGCGGGGGTCAATATCATGGGATTCTGCAAAGAATTTAATGCAAAAACAAAGGATCAAACGGGGTTGATCTTACCGGTTGTTATATCGGTTTATGCAGATAAATCGTTTAGTTTCATACTCAAGTCACCACCTGCTTCCGTATTGTTGAAAAAAGCAGCCGGTATAACAAAAGCCTCTGGTGTACCAAATCGTAACAAAGTAGGCAAAGTTACCAAGGCAGACCTCGAAGCAATCGCGAAACAAAAAATGGAAGACTTAAATGCAAATGACGTTGAGGCCGCTGCAAAAATAATAGCCGGTACTGCGAGAAGTATGGGCATCGATGTCATTTAGGAAAATTTATCATGAGGAAGTCAAGTAAGAGACATATTCAAGCGCAGGAGGTCGGGAATCTTGAGTCGGAATATTCAATATCCGAGGCCGTTGCACTGCTACACAAGATGCCAAAGGCACGCTTTGACGAAACTGTTTCTCTATCCCTTCATTTGGGAGTGGACCCTAAACAAAGCGACCAGATGGTGCGCGGTACGGTTTCATTACCGAACGGAAGTGGGAAAAAAGTCAAAGTTTTGGCATTTACAAATGACCCTGAAACTGCATTAAAAGCTGGGGCTGATTTTGCCGGTTTGGGCGATATGTTAGAAAAAATTTCTGATGGCTGGTTAGGGTTTGATGTCGCAGTTGCGACCACTTCGGCCATGAAGGATGTACGGTCAGCTGCTAGGATACTTGGACCACGTGGACTAATGCCGAACCCAAAGAGCGGTACAGTCACCGATGATATCACACAAGCAATCAACGCAGTAAAATCTGGTCGAGTAGAATTCAAAATGGACAAAACTGCGAATTTATCGATCACAGTTGGCAAGGTATCTTTCGATGATGAAAAATTGGTTCAGAATATTGAGGCCGCGATCGAGGTATTATCGCACTTGCGCCCAGCTGAGTTTCGTGGAAAGTTCGTCAAATCGCTGACACTGAGTGCGACCATGAGCCCAGGGATCAAATTGGCACAAAAAATCTATTCACAGTTTTGAGGTAAGATAACAAGATGAGAAACGAGAAAAAATTTTTAGCAAAGTGGATCTGTTCGCAGCTGGATAAATCTAATTATGTATTTTTAACCGATTTTTCTAGAATAACTGTCGAGGAAGTAGCAAATCTTCGTCACGAATTACGAAAAGAAGCCGGTGAATTTCACGTCGTAAAAAATTCGGTCCTGAAAGCCGCAGCAGATGAGCGTTCGTTACCGAATATCGATGATTTGTTATCCGGCCAAACCGCTATTGTTGTCGGTGGCAACAATCCATCTGGAGTCGCAAAAGTCCTAAAAAAATTTTACAAAGACGCCAAGGAAGAAAAGTTCGCAATCAAGGGTGGTATTTTGGACAATGTTTTGCTCTCCGTGAACGAGATCAATACGCTAGCCGATCTTCCATCTCTCGATGTATTGCGTGCTCAGTTGTTGTCTCTGCTCAATACTCCTGCACAGAAATGTGTACGTCTGTTTAACGCGGTACCGCAAAGTATGGTAAATGTTCTTCAGGCAAAAGTTAACAAGGGATAACAGTAAAATTTTTATAACAAAAATTGATCGCGCTAGGAGGAGTGTCTCTTAAACAAGCCATGTGGCTGCTAGCACGGTCAAGGAGGAAAAAATGGCAAATATAACAAAAGAAGATGTAATTGAATGGTTGAGCAATCAATCTGTGTTGGAAATCGCTGCTTTGGTCAAAGCACTCGAGGATAAGTGGGGTGTCAGTGCTGCTGCTCCTGTGGCAGTCGCCGCTGCTCCTGCAGCTGGTGGTGGTGCCGCTGCTCCTGCGCAGGAAGAACAAACTGAGTTCACGGTTGTTTTAAAATCTGCAGGAGATAAAAAGATTGATGTCATCAAGGCCGTCCGTGAGATTACTGGGCTTGGTTTGAAAGATGCAAAAGATCTTGTTGAAGGTGCTCCAAAGCCTGTTAAGGAGGGCATCTCAAAAACAGACCTAGCTGAAATTAAGAGTAAGTTAGAGGCAGCCGGGGCTGTGATCGAAGTTAAGTAAATTTTTATAAAAAAAGTTCCGTGGCCCTTCAAAATCGGCAATTTGTGTGTGTTGTGGTTTTGATGGGCTGCGTTTCGTCATTTAGTTTTATTTTTAGAGTTGTTGTGTAGTATATGTCAGAGAGCCATCGCGTTAGTTTTGGGAAATTAAAAGAGGTTATAACGCCGCCTTATCTTATAGAAAGTCAGATCAATTCATTTAACGAATTTTTGCAATCCGATGTCGAGGCGGACAAGAGGCAAAACCTCGGGCTCGAAGGAGTATTTCGCAATGTTTTTCCAATAGCAAGTTATGATGGTAGCGTCGCACTGGAATATGTAAAATATCGTCTCGATAATCCAAAATACTCTGAGGATTTTTGTATACGAGAAGGTATCACTTATGGTGCGCCATTGTATGTTACACTACGTCTGACAAGTGCGGATGAATCCCGTGATGAAGAAATCTTCATGGGCGAAATGCCGGTCATAAGCCAACGCGGATCATTTATTATTAGTGGCAGTGAACGTGTCGTTGTCAGTCAATTGCACCGTTCACCGGGAATTTGTTTCGAAATCACGCAACATACAACCGGTAAAAATTTGTATGCTTTCAGGATAATGCCTGATCGTGGAACATGGATAGAGGTACAGTCCGACCAAAATGATCTGTTATATGTTTACCTCGATCGCAGACGCAGACGTCGTAAGTTCTTGTTAACCACTATGTTGCGCGCATTCGGACATGGATCTGATTACGACATAGTTTCTTTATTTTACACTGTACGAGAAGCGAAAGTTGATGATTTGCTCAAGCAAGATTCCTTTGTTGATCTTGTTTTAACTGATGACATTGTTGATGTTCAACACGGTATCGTACTTGCTCGAGCGTATGATAATATCGGTCGGACGTTGTTGAAAAGCTTTAAAGATGCTGGTATCAAGAAAATATCCTATGCTGACACTTCGATCGATAACGGTCTAATCATCCGCAGTTTGAAAAAGGACACTACTCATAATGAGGAAGAGGCCTTGATTGAAATTTATAAGCTGCTTCGTCCGGGTGAACCGATAAATATCCAGAATGCTCGTGCATTTTTGGCGAGAAATTTTACAGATAAAAAACGATACGATCTCAGCCAGATCGGACGTTATAAACTAAATCGTAAGTTGGGGCTTGATAAGGACCTCGATGATCGCGTGATAGCTGCCGATGATATCGTTGCTGCGACGAAATATCTCTGTCAATTACGTAACGGACAGGGAATAATCGATGATATTGATAATCTCGGCAGTAGACGTGTACGCGGAGTCGGAGAATTGCTGGTTAATCAGTGTCGTGTAGGGCTGGCACGTATGGAACGTGTAATCCGCGAACGGATGTCACTATTCGATCAAAGTGTGGATATGTTGACCCCGCAAAAATTATTTAATCCAAAATTGTTGATGTCTGTGGTGCGCGACTTTTTTGCGCGCAGTCAATTGTCGCAATTTATGGATCAGATCAATCCATTATCCGAAGTTACCCACAAACGTCGTTTATCCGCGCTCGGGCCTAGTGGACTTGATCGTGATCGTGCTGGGTTGGAGGTTCGTGACGTTCACTCTTCGCATTACGGCCGTATTTGTCCGATTGAAACCCCAGAAGGATCAAATATCGGGCTTATAAATTCGTTGAGTACGTATGCGCGAATCAATAAATTTGGATTCATCGAAACTCCGTATCGAATTGTTAAAAAGGGACATGTAACTGACGAGGTTATTTACCTGAACGCTGATGATGAGGAAGGCAAGGTTATTGCGCAGGCTAACTCTGAGGTAGATAAAAATGATAACTTGGTCGGCCGTGTTGCCGTGCGTAAATCGAGTGAGTTATTGGAAGTCTCGCCGATGGAGGTGGACTATATGGACGTTTCGCCGAAACAGGTGATATCGGTTGCTGCTGGCCTGATTCCTTTTCTTGAACATGATGATACCAGTCGTGCGCTCATGGGTGCAAACATGCAACGGCAGGGAGTCCCGCTACTTACAACCGAAGCTCCACTGGTCGGAACCGGGATCGAAGAAAAAATCGCTCACGATTCTGGGCATGTCATACTTGCCGATGTTGATGGGATCGTAGCTTCCGTCGATAGTAGCAAGATTATCGTCACTCCAAGTGGTAAATTGCCAGCTGATTTCGATGAAAAAAAGAGCAACGGTAAGAATGTTCAGGTTTATAAGCTTCGTAAATACCTGCGTTCCAATGCTGCGACTTGCTTCAATCAACATCCGATCGTGTCCAAGGGGCAGGCGGTCAAACAAGGTGATGTATTGGCTGATGGTGCATCTATAGATCACGGAGAACTGGCGCTTGGAAAAAATGTTTTAGTAGCTTTCATGCCATGGAATGGTTATAACTTCGAGGACGCCGTCATTCTTAGCGAAAGGATGATCACAGACGATGTTTTCACCTCTATTCATATCGATGAATACGAAGTTACTGCGCGTGATACTAAGCTGGGATATGAAGAAATTACACGCGATATCCCAAATGTCGGTGACGAAGCGTTGAAGAATTTGAACCGTGATGGTATCATAAAAATTGGAGCTGAGGTCAAACCAGGTGATATTCTTGTTGGAAAAATCACCCCAAAAACCGAGACCGATCTTGCACCGGAAGAAAAATTATTGCGTGCGATATTTGGTGAAAAAGCGGCAGATGTTAAAGATTCCTCATTGATCGTACCAGCTGGTTGTTACGGCATCGTTATGGATGTTAAAATCTCCAGTCGGACGGATAATGAAAAAGAAGAGGTTTCTGAGTCAGAATGCCGGCGTCGAATCAAAAAAATTAATGAAGAATTCCGTACACAATCTGACCAGATCCGTGATGATTTGACCGAAGCATTCTCGAGTATATTATTGGGTGAAAAAATTCCTCTTGATATCGTCGATACCGATACTGGAGAGACTATTTTAGCAGCTAATCGGAAAATCACAAAAACCTTATTGCGCCGATTGGCGGCCAGTGGGCGTAATATTGAAATGTCGAGCTCCCCGGTCAGGAATAAAATTTTTGAAATTATCGATCAATTTCAGATAAAATTCGATGATCTTGAAGAGGAACGTTTACGAAAGATTGAGGCTATTGAATCCGGTAATTTGGACGAAACCGGTATAATAAAGAATGTTAAGGTCTATATCGCCAATAAACGTAAGATTCAGGTCGGTGATAAAATGGCAGGTAGACACGGAAACAAGGGTGTTGTTTCACGGATAGTTAAACGCGAAGATATGCCATTTTTACCTGATGGACGCCCGGTCGATATCATATTGAATCCGCTTGGTGTTCCAAGTCGAATGAATGTTGGGCAGGTACTCGAAACCTATCTCGGAGCCGCTTGTAAAAAACTCGGTATTAAAGTTGCAACTCATGTATTTGATGGAGTCACCGAGAAAGAGATACAAGATCTCATGAAAAAGGCCGACTTGCCTATCGATGGTAAAACAGAATTGTATGACGGATGTACCGGTCAAAAATTCGATCAACGGGTGATGGTTGGGTATATCTATATGATGAAGTTGAATCACTTGGTAGCTGATAAGGTACACGCACGTGCGGTTGGGCCGTATAGTTTGATCACACAACAACCACTCGGTGGACGTGCACAATATGGTGGTCAGCGATTCGGAGAAATGGAAGTTTGGGCGATGGAAGCGTACGGTGCAGCTTATACCCTACAAGAGCTGTTGACGGTGAAATCGGACGACTTCCACGGACGTACAAAAATATATGAATCGATCGTTAAAGGCGACACTTCCCTAGACGCCGGAATTCCGCAATCATTTAACGTACTCATGAAGGAGTTGCAGGGCTTAGGCCTCGACATCTGTCTTGAAAATACGCAAGCCATGGATGTGGATAGTGAACAAACAGTCTCCAAGAATATATAACACTCAATAACTTTTACTTAAATGAATAACCAAAACGCAAAAGAAATTTTAGGTTTCAATCAGGGAAGCAATTACAGCCAGGTTAGCATAGCAGTAGCTTCTCCGGAGGTCATACGTTCATGGTCACGCGGGGAGGTCAAGAATCCTGAGACTATTAATTATCGTACATTTAAGCCAGAACCAGGCGGATTATTTTGTCAAAAAATATTTGGTCCTGTCAGAGATTATGAGTGTGCTTGCGGGAAATATAAACGCATTAAATATAAAGGTGTTGTTTGTGAGCGTTGCGGCGTTGAGGTTACAGTTTCGCGTATTAGGCGTGAAAGTATGGGGCATATTGAGCTCGCTGTTCCGATTGCACATATTTGGTTCTTAAAAAGTTTACCAAGTCGGCTCGGGTTAATGCTGGACATGAGCGCCAAGGATCTCGAAAAGGTGATATATTACGAAAGCTATATGGTCATTGATCCTGGGACTACCCCGTTATCACCAAATCAATTACTGACTTCAAGGGAATATTCACAGTTACAAGAAGAATACGGAGAGGATGCATTCGATGCAAAAATTGGCGCTGTTGCGGTACGTGATGCCCTTGTGAAGATTGATCTAAACGAACTGTCCGACGAATTACAGGAACAATTACGCAATACCCATTCTCGGCAAAATAAGAAAAAAATCACAAAGCGTTTAAAGTTGGTTAATGGTTTTATAACCGGTAATATGCGCCCAGAGTGGATGGTGCTCGAAGTTTTGCCTATCATTCCACCAGATTTACGCCCTTTGGTCCCATTAGACGGTGGACGATTCGCTACAAGTGACTTAAATGATCTATATCGCCGAGTAATCAACAGAAATAACCGTCTTAAAAGTCTGTTGAGCTTAAAAACCCCTGATGTCATCATTCACAATGAGATGCGCATGCTTCAAGAAGCAGTCGATGCATTGTTTGATAATGATCGTCACGGACATGCAGTCATCGGTGCAGGGAATCGACCACTAAAGTCTCTGAGCGAGATGTTGAAGGGGAAGCAAGGTAGATTTCGTCAAAATTTGCTCGGGAAGCGCGTGGATTACAGCGGTCGTTCTGTTATCGTTATAGGTCCGGAATTAAAACTGCACCAATGTGGATTGCCAAAAAAGATGGCCCTCGTGTTGTTTGAACCATTTATCATACGCCGTCTAAAAGAACTTGGATTTGTACATACTGTCCGCAGCGCACGCAAGATGATCGAGAAACAATCCCCGGAAGTATGGGATATTCTTGAGGAAGTGACACGCGAACATCCTGTACTGCTTAATCGTGCCCCTACCCTACATAGATTGTCAATACGGGCGTTTTATCCGGTACTTATCGAGGGGGATGCTATTAGATTACATCCACTTGTTTGCGCAGCGTTTAATGCTGACTTCGACGGTGACCAAATGGCTGTCCATGTTCCACTGTCTTTCGAAGCGGTGATGGAAGCAAAATTGTTGATGCTCGCATCGTTAAATATTTTCTCGCCATCAAGCGGTAAACCGGTTTTGACTCCGTCTCAGGATATCGTTTTGGGGTCGTATTATCTCACCCTTGAGCCTGAGAAAAAGGAAGAAGGTCGTCTGCCATTGATCAGTTCGGTAGAAGAAGCACTTATGCTCGATTCCGAGAAAATTTTAAAGAAACATGATCGTGTACGTTTCGTTAACCCAGATTATAAAAAGAATACTCGTTACGGGAATAGTGAACCAAAAGTCATCGAGACTACGCTCGGTAGAATAATATTCAATAGCATATTCCCACGCGCGCTTGGATTCATTAACCAACCTGTTGCTAAGGGCAAACTGGGAGACCTGATATTGGGAACCTACAAAGTTGGTGGCAAGAAGGCCGCAATCGAAACATTGGATAACCTTAAGGAGCTTGGATTTAAAGAAGCGATGCGGGCTGGGCTATCAATTGGGGTTGATGACATGATCATCCCAGATAACAAGGCGGATATCATCGCAGATGCTCGTAAACGGATCGATGAAGTTGAGACACAATATAAACGCGGTATCATCACAAGTGGTGAGCGATACAACAAGGTGGTTGATATTTGGACCTCTACTACTGACAGAGTCGCTGAAGAAGCTTTTGATGCTCTTGCTCACAATAGCGGACGAGATGAAATTAATCCGGTATTCTTGATGATGGATTCTGGGGCGCGTGGTAATCGCCAACAAGTCCGTCAGTTGTGCGGAATGCGTGGATTGATGGCTAAACCATCTGGAGAAATCATCGAGTGGCCAATTTTATCATCTTTCAAAGAGGGATTATCTGTTCTTGAGTACTTCATTTCCACTCACGGTGCTCGTAAGGGGTTGACAGATACTGCATTAAAAACTGCTGATGCTGGATATATGACCCGTAAATTGTGCGATGTCGCTATGGACTGTGTAATCGGTGATGAGGATAGTGGAGATCGTTCTGGAATATGGAAACAAGCGATCGTTGACGGTGATGATGAGATCGTGAAGCTCAGTGAACGTATCGAAGGAAGATGTTCGAGCGAAGATGTTCATAATCCACTTGATCCAGATGAAATTATCGTATCCGCTGGTAACTTAATTACTGTAGATATCGCACATCGAATAGAGGAATGTGGAATCGAACGTGTGAAGATCATGTCCCCTCTCACACAGATGTATAAAAATACAATACCTGCTAAAGCGTATGGTATTGATCCGGCTACTAATAGCATGGTTGAGCGCGGCGCAGCGATTGGTATCATTGCTGCACAATCGATCGGTGAGCCTGGTACACAGCTGACATTGCGTACATTCCACGTTGGAGGGGTTGCCAGTCAGGTATTGAAAAGCTCAGAATATCGGGCAAAGCGCGACTGTACAGTCAAGTTTCATGGTTTGCGTCTGGTACAAACCGCAGAAGGTGGGAACGTCGTTCTAAATAAAACAGGGTCGATTCAGTTGTTGGATAGCCGTGGTAACGAGATCGAGAATTACTCTCTTGTCCCTGGTGCATTTTTATCAATTTCGGATGGAGCGAAAGTATCAAAAGGCGACGTACTAGCAATGTGGGATCCACATAATATGCCAATCTTATCAGAAAAAGGCGGTATTGTTAGCTTCAAGGACATGATTCCTGGTGTAACAATTAAGCGCGATGTTGATGTTTCAACCGGTCGTATAACCACCATCGTTATCGAGCATAAAGATGATCTAAATCCGACCATAGAGATCGTTGCCGGCCATAATAAACAGGGGCTGCCACCGGAAAAGGTAATCGCTACTTATAGTATCCCGACTGGTGCACAAATCATTGTTGAAAATGGAAATGAAGTTCAGGCCGGAGCACTATTGGCAAAAACTTCGCGATCAGCATCTAAAACTCAGGATATTACCGGTGGTCTGCCACGTATCGCTGAATTATTTGAGGCTCGTCGTCCAAAAGATGCTGCTGAAATGGCCAAAATAGACGGGATTGTCTCATTTGGTGGCACTATTCGGAATAAAAAACGTATCTGGGTGACGGATAGCGAAACTGGTCAAAAACAGGAACACTTTATCCCTCATGGAAAAAATATCATCGTACATGAAGGAGATTTCGTAAATAAGGGACAAAACCTCACTGATGGCGCTCAGGATCCACACGAGATCCTCGAAATTCTCGGTGAAGCAAGTTTACAGGAATATTTGATCTCGGAGATTCAGAAGGTTTATCGCATGCAGGGTGTAACAATTAATGATAAACATATCGAAATTATTGTCGCTTGTATGTTGAGCAAGGTACGTATCGTTGACCCGGGAGATTCTGATTTTTTCTGGGATGAACAGGTGGATAAAGATGCATTCATTGCTTCCAATAAGGAAATCATCGAGGCCGGTGGGGAACCAGCAACCGCTACACCGGTTCTATTAGGTATAACCAAAGCATCTATCGAAACAGAGAGCTTTATCGCCGCTGCATCGTTCCAAGAAACCACTCGTGTTCTCACTGAGGCGGCCACAACTGCTAAAATCGATAAATTGAAAGGGTTTAAGGAAAATGTCATAATCGGGCATCTTATCCCGGCTGGTACTGGTCTGCCGATGTATCGTTCACTAAAAGTAAATACTCTTGTGAGCGCGGGCGAAGGCCTAATTGAACCGACTAAAGAATCGATCATGGATCGCGTAGCAATAAAGGAGGAAATATCCGTAAATCCGTAAATCATGCAGATGGCTTATTTGCAACATTTGCTTAAAAAAGTTCTTGCATTGTTTTATAGTTTTAATTCTACTCTGAAAACTTTAAGGGAAATACATGCCTACAATTAACCAGTTGATAAAACAACCACGTGTAAATAAGACCTTCAAATCGAAGGCACCAGCATTGGAGCATAATCCATTTAAGCGCGGTACTTGTATACAAGTAATGACTCGTACCCCGAAAAAACCAAATTCGGCTATTCGAAAAGTTACGAAGGTGCGCCTAACAAATGGGGCTGAGGTTATTGCGTACATCCCGGATGAGGGGCATAAGTTGCAGGAACACAGTGTTGTGCTCGTACGAGGTGGGCGTGTCAAGGACTTGCCTGGTGTGCGTTATCACGTTGTTCGCGGGGCACTTGATTGTTCCGGTGTTGAAAAACGTCGCAGAAGTCGCTCAAAATACGGAGTAAAACGGCCAAAACAAGGTAAATAAAATTTAGGAGAATCAGCAAATGTCTCGTCGCAGAAGAGCAACAAAGCGTGCAATTATAAAGGATCCGCGTTATGGAAGTACACTCATCGGTCAGTTGATCAATATGGTCATGGAACGCGGTAAGAAATCATTGGCTCGTTCCATTGTATATGGTGCGATTGAACGCGTCAGCGAAAAGCTGGAAAAGGGTGATCCAATCGATTTATTATTGGGTGCGCTCGAAAATGCTCGTCCTAAAGTTGAGGTGAAAAGTAAGCGTATTGGAGGTGCGACGTATCAGGTACCTATGGAGGTTCCATATGCGCGTCAACATACATTGGTTTTTCGTTGGATGATTGAGTTGGCTGCTGGCCGTAAGGGCGTACCGATGAAGGAAGCGTTGGCTGACGAAATCGTTGATGCGTACAACAATACCGGATCCGTTGTTAAAAAGAAGGATGAGGTACATCGAATGGCCCAAGCAAACCGTGCATTTGCGCATTTACGTTGGTAATAATAGAAGAATCAGGGAATTTTTAAAATGTCTAAGCAAGAGATATCGTCGGCAAATGCGAAAACTCGTGGCACCCCGTTGGAGTTTACAAGAAATATCGGGATAGCGGCTCATATTGATGCTGGAAAAACGACAACCACCGAACGTATATTGTTTTACACTGGTGTTGTCCACAAAATGGGTGAGGTTCATGACGGTACTGCTGTCACCGACTGGATGGAACAGGAACGCGAGCGAGGAATAACTATTACCTCAGCCGCTATTTCATGCTCATGGGCAACTAAATCTGGCCCATTCTCTGGTATTAAACATAGGGTCAATATTATCGACACTCCCGGACACGTCGATTTTACTGCAGAAGTCGAACGTTCATTACGTGTTTTGGATGGTGCGGTTGCGGTATTTTGCGGAGTTGCAGGTGTACAACCACAATCAGAAACCGTGTGGAGACAGATGGATAAATACCAGGTTCCACGCATTGCGTTCATCAACAAAATGGACCGTACAGGAGCGGACTTTCTTGGTGCGGTTAACGACATTCGCGAAAAACTCAAAGGAAATGCCCATCCTCTATTTTTAAACATCGGTGCTGGTGATCAGTTTCGTGGATTGATCGACCTCATCACGATGAAGGCGTACGTATACTGTCAAGATTCTGTTAATGGGATTCAGTATGATACTACTGATATTCCCGCCGAGATGGCCGAAGATGCGCAAAAATATCATGAACAATTGATAGAAGCGGTTGCAGATTTTGATGATGAGATCGCCGAAAAATATCTAAACGGCGAAGAAATCACCCCAGATGAACTTAAGATTGGCATTCGTAAGGCAACCACTTCGATGAAGTTTGTTGGTGTGATCCCTGGCAGTTCTTTTAAAAATAAAGGCGTACAGATGCTATTGGATGCGGTTGTCGATTATCTACCAAGTCCATTGGATCTACCTCCTACTCGCGCGTTTAAGGAAGATGGGACTGAGGCCGGCATCCCAGTTGATGACAATGGCAAGGTGGCTGCTTTAGCATTTAAGTTGATGACAGATCCGTACGTTGGAAAGTTGGTTTTCTGTCGGGTATATGCTGGACAATTAAAGAAGGGCGGAACTGTTTATAATCCTCGTACGCGCAAAAATGAGCGTATCAGCAGATTGGTTATCATGAAAGCTGATGCACGTGAGGATATTGATGTCGCCTATTCCGGTGATATTTGCGCCGTTGTGGGTTTAAAAGGAGTTGTTACTGGCGATACGTTGTGTGATGAGAATTTAGATCTGATCCTTGAACCTCCAACATTTCCAGAGCCTGTTATTAGCATGTCGATTGAACCAAAATCTAAAGCTGATCAGGCGAAATTGTCTATCGGTTTACAGCGTTTGGCCGAGGAAGATCCAACATTCGTTGTAACAACAAATCAGGAAACTGGACAAACGATCATCGCTGGTATGGGTGAGCTACACTTGGACATCATACGTGATAGATTGTTTAGAGAATTTAATGTTGAAGCTGATGCTGGTCGCCCGCAAATTGCATACAAAGAAACAATTTCCTCGGAAGCCACTGGTGAAGGAAAATTTATCCGTCAGACTGGTGGACATGGTCAGTATGGTCATGCTATCATCAAACTTGAGCCTGCTGAGAGAGGAAAGGGCATTCAGGTTATTAACGAAATTGTTGGCGGTGTTATTCCGAGAGAATTTATTAAACCGACTCAAGATGGTATCATGGAGGGTGCGTTGACCGGTGTTATAGCGGGATACCCGGTTATTGATTTTACTGCTCGAATCGTGGATGGAAGCTTTCACGAAGTTGACTCTTCGGAGCTTGCGTTCAAGATGGCCGGTATATTTGGGTTTAAAGAAGCGATGAGGAAGGCCAATCCTATCCTTCTTGAGCCAATTATGAAGGTTGATGTTTCCACGCCCGACGAATATCAGGGCGATATCGTTGGTGATTTGAATCGTCGTCGTGGACAGATTCAAGGGATCGACTCCAAGCATGGCATAACCACAATCACTGCTTTTGTTCCATTAGAAATGATGTTTGGGTATGCGACCGATGTTCGCTCGTTGTCGAAAGGTCGTGCAACTTATACCATGGAACCATCCCATTTTGAACAGGTACCAGCGAGCTTATTAGCTAAAATTATAGAAAATTCTCCTAACAAGAGGTAATTGAAAAATGGCAGCGCAAAAGAAAACAAGTAAAACAAATTTAAAACAAAAAATTCGGATTAAGCTTCAGAGTTTTGATTATCGTTTGATCGATCAGGCAAGCATCGATATCGTGGATACTGCCAAACGTTCAGGTGCAAGAGTGGCAGGTCCGGTGCCTTTGCCTATGCACATTCGCAAATTTTGCGTCAATCGTTCACCTCATATCGATAAAAAATCGTCTGATCATTTTGAAATAAGAACTCATGGTCGATTGGTTGATATTTTTGATCCAACCGCTGACACTGTAGATTCATTGAAAAAATTAAATTTACCAGCGGGGGTAGACATTAAGATTGATCTATTGGCGGCATAAAATATTTTTTTGTGCTTGCGTTTAAATAAAACCGCATTTTATAGCTACTTTTAAGACCTAAAGCAGGATGATCGCCTGCCGCTTAGTATGGAAAAGAAACGAGATATTTTGTTAGTTGGAAAGAAGATTGGAATGACTCAGGTTTATAATGAGTCGTCTGATTTGGTCCCTGTAACCGTGATTAAAGCCGAAAAATGTGTGATTTCCAGGGTCAAAACTCTGGAATCGGATGGCTACACAGCTGTGCAATTCGGTTTCGGTGAAAAGAAAATTAAGCATTCAACAAAGGCTGAAATCGGTCAAAATGGAATGTTTAAAAATTTCACACCTTATGTATTTCACGAACTGAGGGTTGATAGCACTGATGGTTACGAAGTCGGGGAAGTAACTCCACTAGCTGAGTTCGCTAAAGGAGATATCATTGATGTCGTTGGTGAAACGAAAGGCCATGGTTTTGCTGGTGTCATGAAGCGTCACGGTTTTCATGGTGGTCCGGCTGCTCATGGTTCTATGTTCCATCGTCGTGGTGGGTCATACGGTCAACGTCAATGGGTCGGTCATGTATTTAAAGGTCGCAAAATGCCTGGTCATTTTGGATACGACAGGTGTACGATTCAAAATCTTTCGATCATCAATATTGATCTTGAGAACGGCTTGATGCTCATCAAGGGCAGTGTTCCGGGAGCTAAGAATAGCTTTATTGTTGTGAGAAGGGCAATTAAATCGAAGTAAGAGGAAAACAAAAGATGAAACTGAAATTCTACGATAAAAATTGGTCCTCTTCATCCGAAAAAGATGCTGGCAGTATAGCGTTGTTAGCAGAAGATAAAGGAGTTGTTCCTTTACGTCAGTATCTCGTATCGTTTGCCGCAAATTTGAGACAAGGCGATGCTTGCACAAAGGATTATGGTTCTGTTAGCGGTACAAGTAAGAAACCATATAGACAAAAAGGTACCGGTCTAGCACGTCATGGAACTAAGCGCAGTCCAATTTGGGTCGGCGGTGCTGTCGTGTTTGGCCCTAAACCGAGAGATTATTCGCAGAAGATTAATAAAAAGATTAAAACAATTGCGCTTGGGAAAGCATTATCTGAGAAGATTTTCGCAGATAAGTTTGCTGTAATTTCGGAATTTTTTGCAGATAAACCGAAAACTAAGAACGCAGCTAAGCTCATTAACTCTGTAGTCTCTAATAAAAATGTGCTGCTGATTTCAGATACTTTTTCTGATAAATTTATTCTGTCGGTGCGTAATTTGCCGAATGTTTATCTCATCGATGTAATGTCTGTAAATGCTTACGATGTAGTGAGATATGAAAATATTATAGTGTCCGAGAGTGCATTGGATACGTTGCTCAAACGTGCTGGATTAATATCAAAGGAGTAATCTGATGGATGATTTTGGAATTTTAAAAGAATTGTTGCTGACTGAGAAGTCAAATTTCTTATCTGCTGATTTCAATAAGTACACTTTCAAAGTGTGTGCGCACGCGACGAAACAGGCTATAGCCAAGGCTGTTGAGGATTTATTTAAGGTGACTGTCGTTTCAGTAAACGTCTTAAACACGAGCAGTAAGCGTAAACGCGCACGTGTTCGCGGGGCTCATCCGGGACGGATTCAATCATTCAAAAAGGCAATCATATCTCTCAAGCAAGGCGATAAAATCGAGGTAATGTAATTTAGGAATTTCAAAAATGGCAATCATACAATCCAGACCATTAACTCCCGGGCAGCGATTTTTAACAAAGATCAAGGGCGAGGTTTCTTCAAAAAACACCCCAAATCGAAAATTAACAACACCTCGTATGCGCGGCAGTGGGCGTAATTGTTATGGCCGAATCACATCGCGCAGGCGTGGAGGCGGACATAAGCAACAATTGCGCATTATAGATTTCAGACGTGATAAGTTCGATGTTCCGGCGGTTGTACAATCGATTGAGTATGACCCTACTCGATCCGCAAATATCGCACTGTTGGCATATCGCGACGGCGACAAGAGATATGTTTTGGCCACCAAAGATATGCAGATCGGGAATGTTGTTTGTAATCGCAACGATAAAACTGATGATTTTTCTGATGGAATTTCAATGCCCCTCAGATTTATTCCTCAGGGCGTATTTGTTCATTCTGTCGAGATTGAGCCGGGCAGCGGAGCGAAGTTGGCACGTGCAGCTGGGATGAGCGCACAATTGGTAGCAATCGAAGATGAAATAGCCACGCTTAAGATGCCAAGTGGTGAGATTCGCTGCTTGCATGTTGATTGTCGCGCAACAATCGGTATTGTCGGAAACGAAGAACACAGCAAACGTTCGTTAGGCAAGGCCGGTCGTAATCGTTGGTTAGGTCGTCGTCCTCGCGTACGTGGTGTTGCCATGAACCCGGTTGATCACCCGATGGGTGGTGGTGAAGGTAAAACTTCTGGCGGTGGACACCCTGTATCTC
>JAIDVZ010000168.1 GCA_029059365.1 Opitutales bacterium
CTACCGCAGTTAAAAGATCACCCAAAAACTTTATATTCGCTTCATACTCAGGAGCGCAGCGATCTAATTTTTGTATCATTTTTCCCTGAAAATTATTGAATGTAAATTTTCTACAAGTCTTCATTCCATATGGATTCTGCGGCGCTTCGTGTTTCTCGCAAAAAGCTTCAATCTTTTTAGAAAATCGCATTAATGGGCACGGAACCGCCACTTCCACGATGCCACCCCAAATTATGTTTATTTCTACAATTGATAATTTCGGACTATAAGAGGTCCTTTGAAAAAAAGCATCCAAGTCTTCAGCAAGAACCCGCTTAAGCGAACCTTTGTCGTGCAATACAACAGGCCGACCATTTTCGTCCCGTCCTGCAAAAACGATCCTTAAAATTATTCCTTCACCTTTAGGCAACACAGTGTCTTTATCAATAGCTCTCAGACGCTCTCCACACACCCATGCTAATTTTGCATTATGTCGGCTGTATTTTTTCCATTCAAAATTCAAAAATTTATCAACTATTTCAGACACACAATCACAAGCTTTGTCTATCAATATTTCGCCATTGCCGCATATTTTTAATCCATGTTCTTCGTAACTTTTTGCTAAAATCCCCAAATGGTATATGAGACTTGATTTAAACCCGAAACCTACATGATCATCAGTCCTAATCATTTTGAAAAACTGAAAGCCATTGATGGGCCCTACTGCCCTCAACTCATCGCTCAATCTTATAAAATCTTCGTCAATGTCATCGATAGATTGCGTTATTTGCAAATTACGCTGAACAATAGCTGTGCCTGGTGTATTTACTTCATTTGCAATTGCCGGTGTCGAAGTAGGAGTTACCTCTTCAATCCTACCACCCAAAGCGATTTCAGACGTTTGATTCACCGTATCGTTTGCGTCTTCATTATCAATAAGTGAATTAGTCGGTGACACCCGTGACGCTCTATTCTGTACTGGATCCATAATGAAGCCCCATGTATGTACCCGTAACACATTGTCAATGAGAAAAACTAATTTAAATTTGCCATTTCTTCGTTTTTTAATTTCTGCGCAAAAAAATTATATCGTCATTACAGTACAAAAGGGATTTTGTTTATTGAAATAAGCGCTTCCAAAAATTTTGCCTAAATTAATGTATAGCGCATTGGCATCGTTTCAAAACCTCAATCTTTTACTCATTAT
>JAIDVZ010000169.1 GCA_029059365.1 Opitutales bacterium
CTTTCATCTACTATTCCCTTTACCGTCAACTTTGGCAACGTTTCATCAAGGAATCTGATTACCAAATTTGCGTGATGGCGATTTAGATATTGTCTTATTTTCTTCTGATCAATTCCAACTATTTCAGAATAAAATCGCGTCAATTCAGGACTCCAAGTTACACCAATATCAACCACCCAATATAATATTTTCCTGATATTCATAATCACCTCTTCCGGAGATCGATTATCTTTCTTCCCCTGTTCTTCGCCTTTTTGATATATTTCTCCGGGGGTAACTTCAAAAATATCTCGAAGATTTTCGATAGTATTAAGAAATCTTGATATTCTTTCGACAGCCAACCCATACACTTCAAGGGAGTCATCAGACTCATCTTCTTCCTCTGACATCTTAATCTTTTTCCGGGTAATTTCCTCCGCTAAATCGCTAAAAAACACCTTTAACCTAGGAAGTGCATTCGTTATATCCAACGTCATTACATCCGATAATCGCGCCCGTGGCTGATCATGAGAAGATCTTAAGCAAATTGCATTTTCATTTATGTGTGTATATTCTGTTTTGGCCAAAATAGAACACACTTCTTTTTGTATAAAAAAATCGTTTAATGTATCAAACATTACGCTGTTTTTGCATTTACCATCTTCTTTTTCATTGTTATTCGTAAATGAAAACAACCCAATTATTTGTTCCATTTCTATTTGATCATACTGTCCATTATCACCTGAAAATATAGATGAAAACAATTCAATAACGTCATCTGAAGACAGGTTCTCGTCTCTACTTTCCCCAATTAACGTACGTATAAAATTTAAATTTGCCCCAAGTTCGTTAGCATCTGACCATTCATTATTAAAATTTATAGTAATATCCCCAAATAATGCATTAAATATGAGATGCTTAAATTCATGAAATATTACAATCAAATTCTCAATATCCACATCCTTTCTGAGCATTGGCAATCTGAGAGATATGATTGAATCGCATTTACTATGATTGATAAACAATGAAGTACAACGATTAGTACCTGGTTCAGATACACACGCTGCAAATTCCTTGTCTTGATCTCCCCAATTAAGCTCAAAATGGTGAACACCAGATGCAACAACAATATTTTTCGCACATATCGCCAATGCTAAAATACTCCTTATAAGCCGGCTTTGTGCCAAAACGTGCAAACTTTTTTCCAATCTTTCTTTAATCTCCAGTCTGATATTTTCATCAACTTTTTCGAAAAATTTTTCATCTGCAAAAAGATCGTCTTCTGCAATTTTTATCTTTTTCGCTGGACACAGAACAGAAGAACCATCCGATAGATTTTTACTTACATAAACATCGACAGATTCACCCGGTCTAACCGAACGCAAAACACCATAATTAGTATTCACATAAATTTTCGAAAAATTATTACTTTCCACTCGAGCCTCTTGTTTACTTACCTTTTTCAGCGGAATCTTAAGAGGAAGACCAGATACATCTTTTTTATCTACAACAATGTCCGGCTTTTCATTTTTTTTAATCAACCTTACAAGGCCAATAACATCCGGCATTTTTTGATACTGCGTATAATCTTTATCACTCGTCGTTAAAATAGTTTCGTCTGTCAACCGCAAAACTTCAATATCATCTTCACAAAAATTTTTTATAAAATCAGTCACAAGCTCTTTGGCTTTAGCTGGATCTAAGACCATTGATTCAAGATAATTAAAATACCG
>JAIDVZ010000017.1 GCA_029059365.1 Opitutales bacterium
GTTATTAATATGAAAAAATTAGCAATGATTGCCGCCGGTGCCTTGTGTTTTGGCTGCCTTGAGGCATTCACTATGCCGACTTTTGGTCTGGATGCGCAGGCTAAATATTCGAGCGAATATGTTGTTCGTGGTTCAAGACGTGGTAAACATGTATTCCTTCCAAAAGCAGAAGTAAACATGCCGGTATTTGAGAAGGGTAAAGCTTATGCAGGTGCATGGGCAGCTCTCGGTGTTGATGGTAACATCGCTGACACCAGAAACGAGGTCTCACCATATATCGGAATGACCTACGATATTACCGATATGTTCACATTGGATGCTGGATATATCCACCATTTATACACCAACGAAACCAAAGCAGCTCCTTTCTGCAAAAGAAATACAAGTGAGCTTTACTTAGGTGTCAAAGCTGATGTTATTACATCTCCATCATTGTATTTTTACTATGATTGTGACGCTAGAGAAGTTGCCATCGAAGGTAAAATTGCATACTCATTTGACTTTGCACAGTTTGGTGTAAATGGTCTTGCTCTCGACTTGGGTGCTAAACTCGGTTATGATAGTGCATCTAAGCCATTTGCATGCAAGGATAAGATCAAGAAGTCTGTAGATGGTCATAAAGACTATGTATACTATGGAGTAAGTGCCGATTTGGTATACAGCTTCAATGAGCATGCTAAAGCACGTGCCGGAGTAGCTTGCGAAGGTAATAGTGCCAAGAAGAAGGAATGGGCAAACCGTTCATCATTCTCAGGAACCAAGAATCACAAAAATTTTGTGTGGTTCAATGCATCTGTTGATTGCTCGTTCTAATTGAGAAAGATTTAATCGAAAAATCGCTAGGCTCGCCTCTCGGCGGGCTTTTTTGTTATATAGAGTTTTTGATTACATACACAGAAGGTCGAAGACGGATGTAGTCCAATTCTGAAATCGAGGAATATTACCGTACGCCAGAGAAATAAAGATTGAGCAGCGATCGCCCTATGATATAAGCTTTTTGGTAACACTTGCGTTTCTAACTTCCAGGGAGAACATTTCCGGCGCTACTGAGAACAGAAAATCCTTCTTCAACAAAAAAGGCCGAGTCAAATGACTGGCCTTTATATGAATTAAAATTTTAATTAACTACTATATTTGGAACCGCGAAAAACGTCCGACTTTAATATTCTCCCCGATCTTCGCGATCAGTTCGGCTATATGAGATTCCACCGATTGATCCTGGTTTTTAATATATGGTTGTTTAAGCAAACATTGTTCAGAATACCACTTTGCTAATTTACCTTCTATTATGCGCTCAATTGCCTGGGCTGGCTTATCTTTACATTGTGCAGCGGCCACTTCACGTTCTTTGGCGACTACGTCTGCTGGGACATCTTCAGGGGAAATATAAGCCGGCGACATCGCTGCAATGTGCATACATATATCACGTGCCAATTTCTGAAATTCCTCATTTTTTGCGACAAAATCGGTCTCACATTTTAATTCAAGGAGCACACCGACACGGGCACCAGGATGGATATAGGATTGTATCATTCCTTGGTTAGCATCACGGGATGCTTTTTTCTCAGCAGATGCGATGCCCTTTTTCTTCAAAACAACAATTGCTTTTTCAAAATCTCCGTTAGACTCAGTCAGTGCTTTTTTGCATTCCATCAGGCCTGCACCGGTGTGTTGACGCAGTTCATTAACCATGCTGGCAGTAATTTCGCTCATAGTTTTCCCATTGTAAAATTTAATCTTCGGATGATTCCGGTTGTGCATCTAATTGCTCGGTTATATCCTCTGCAATTATCACCTCGCTGGAATTTTGAATAATATCTTCTTTTTTGATTAATTTTTTAGCGGTATTTCGTTTTGTTGTACGCTCTGATGTCCCAGTCTGAACTGCTTCCAACAAAAGCCCAAGTATTAAACGTATCGATTTTACGGAATCGTCATTGGATGGAATTGGATAATCGACCAATGTTGGGTCGCTATTTGTATCAACCATAGCGATTGTTGGGATTCCCAATTTACGAGCCTCTGCGATGGCGATATATTCATGTTTAGAATCTACTACAAACAGTGCTCCCGGCAGTGTATCTACGTTCATCATTCCCTCAAAATTATTATGCATTTTATTCATAACACGCCTTATGGAAGCCGACTCTTTTTTAGGAAGTTTAGCGAGTTCACCGGACTCATCCATCTTCAAAAATTTCTTATATTTTGCTAAGCTACGCTCAATTGTTTGAAAATTTGTCAATGTTCCGCCTAACCAACGATTAGCGCAAAATGGCATTTCTACCGCCGAAGCCCCTTCGCGAATTATATCTTGCGCCTGTTTTTTTGTCCCAACGAACCAAATATCCGGCCCAGATGCGACGGTTTTGCGCATAAATTCCCACGCTTTATCGATTTGTTCACAGGTTTTTTCGAGATTTATGATCGTGATTCCGCCACGATGATCATAAATATACGGGCGTGTTTTTGGATTCCAGCGTTTTTGCTGATGGCCGATATGAACCCCGGCTTCGAATAATTCTTTCGGTGATGTTTTCATAATTTTTCTCCTTATTCGATCAACAAACCACACATTTGTGACGAACCTCGGATTACAGTGTTAAACCAAACGTATGGATCCTCTATCAGAAATTAAAATTTGACAAGCAGAAAATCGAAAAATTTTTGCACACCACGCTATTTATTTATGCCCAGCAATCTGGGTATTTTTTACATCAAACAATCTATGATTGCATAATTTTCATATAATGTTACCATGATACTTATCAGTTGATGTAAAAATTATCATGGAATCCGAGCAAATCAGAGATAATTCGAAACAACAACTTGGCCATTAATGCAGAATCATTAATGCAGGGACAGGGGATGAGTGAGATTAATAGTAATGAAATATTTAGAGTTGCGCACGACAATGAAGAAAGTAATAAATTTTCCCTTCAGGACGCTAAAGGTGCCAGGCAAAGCGAAAATATTTTGGATTTAAGCAATACCAGTCGTCTTGGGAGATGGATATCCGAATATGGTGTTAATGCAGCCAACAGGACAGCGTGCGAAATCGGCAAA
>JAIDVZ010000170.1 GCA_029059365.1 Opitutales bacterium
GAAGAAATATATGTCGAAAGCAAATCGTAAAAATCATTCTTCAGGAGGGGCTTCACATAAATCACATGGTTGTAAAAAAATATCGGTATGTGGTAATACACGGATAGAATATATCAGCAACGATGATGAACATGGCTGTTGTAAGGGAAAATCGCCTAAAGCCGCGACCACGAAAATAGTGGCTGAGGTCGATATCGGATTTGGGAATACTTTATATATACGAGGGGCTGGATGCGGATTGAATTGGGAAAATGGGATTGCACTAAAAAATCAAGATGCCAATTTTTGGGTATTTGAAGTTCCGAGTTGCAAAGAAGATTTTGAATATAAATTGCTAATCAACGATGAAATATGGAGCACTGGTGAAAATTTTGTGGCTTATCGTGGAATGAATAACATCGTGTCTCCAAAATTTTAATACGATGCTCAAAATTTATACAATCCTCCTGATTCGAGAATTGGGAAGATTGTCTTCTTTTCTATACTTGGAAATCGTTCGTCTAGCGATTTTTATCCCACGATCCCCTAAAATATCAGCGATTTTCTGATCACTTAAGTTTTTGTCGGCATCCTTTAAAATTTTTTTAATTTCGGTTTTTATAAACGTTCTCGAATAACCACCAACGTTAGACTCAAAAAATGAACTCATCTTTTTTATCCCAAAGGGCGTATCAACATATTTATCCAAAATTGCTCGGCTAACTGTTGAAACATTAATATTTAATTCAGCAGCTACTTCTTTCAAAGATAATCCACCTATCCATTGAGGTCCGAATTCAAAAAATTGTTCCTGATGTTTAAGTATCGAACAAGAAACATTATATAAAGTAACATTACGTTTGTTTATCGCATTTGATAACATACGTGCACGTTTCGCACAGCTTCTTAGATAGTTTTTTGCAGAGTCTTCGCCCGACATGGAATAAATTTCCTTGTACATTTTACTGAAACGAAACTTTGGATAATAATAATCGTTTACCTCCACAATCCATTTACCATCACGCTTAAATATCCGAACATCCGGCACCACGGCCACGCTATCTTCTGAGTGAAAGAATGATAACGGTGAAAAATTTAATCTCAAAATAAAATGCCCAATCTTATCGACTGTTCGTATTGGTAAGTGTTCCGATTTAGCAACTTTCTTGAAAAATCCACGCAAAATATCATCCAGATACTTCTCGATTATTAAAATGATTTCAGCCTTCGTTTTTTCGTCTGTGAGGATATTTTTGGTCTGCACAATAAGTGCTTCTCGTAGGTCTCTCGAAGATAACCCATATGGACGCAAATTTTTCAATTCTTCACTAACATTAGCTACAAGATTTTCTGAAACGTGTAATTTGCGAGCAATCTTGCTAAAATCATCATGGTAAAATCCATGTTCATCCAGCCCGTAAACGAGCTCAAAAAGAATATCTTTCTTCTCCTGTGACCAGTCTGGTACCTGGTCTAATAAATAACCCTCTATTGATTTTCGATCCTTGATTGATTCAAGATAAGCGTCTTTTTGAGCACCATCAGAGTATCGAGTATCAGAATCAACTAACTCTATTGATGGATTCCGGTTAGATTCAGCCATCACAAGATCATACAAATCTGCAACATTCATCTGCAAAATCCCTAAAGATTGGATCATGGATGCTCCAATTTTCTGGATATTCTTTTGCTCGCTGTTCAGTGATAGGCTCAAAGTTTATATTTTATAATCTCAATCCAAAAAAACGAATGGTATTCTCAAACGCTCGATCGATAAATTTATCATCACCCAAAAAATCACTGATAAATTCCGCTGTTTTCTGGATAAATGCTGGCTCATTCGGCTTGCCTCTGAATGGAACAGGCGCCAAATATGGGCAATCTGTTTCCAGCAGCACCCTATCTTTGTTAGCCAATTTTAACGCTTCCCGAATCGAAGAGGCGTTCTTGTATGTAACATTTCCCGCAAACGAAACATAAGTACCAAAGTTCATCAAAATTTCCATCTCACGCGGCGAATAACTGAAACAGTGGAATAATATTTCATTGCCCTTAATCCCTGAATTTACCAGGATCTCGAAAGTGTCATCAAATGCATCTCGTGAATGTATTGTCACCGGTAAATCATGCAATTTGGCACATTCCAGCTGTTCACGAAAAATGTCTTTTTGTTTTTCTATAATTTCTATGCGATCATCGCTGTCCGGTAAATAGTGGTAATCCAAACCAATCTCCCCGATTGCACAAGGCATATTCTTATTCAAAAAAAATTGCTCAAAATCTGGTTTAATAGCATCTACGTTTAAAGGATGTAGCCCTATAGTGTAGTCAATTTGATCAAATTTCTTCGCTAAATCAGCGTTTATCAAACATTCCTCGGAATTCGTTCCAATTGTAACAAAGTGGCAAACCCCAACATCAGCCGCACGTGATAAAATATCGTCGAGTTGCCCAGATTTAAAAAAACCATCCAAATGGCAGTGACTATCAATTATCATCGTCATGACTTTTTAAATCCCATTCACCTAATTTGCACAAATTTTCGCGATCTACTAAGAACAATATCTTCTGTTTTGAGCACTTTATCAGATATAAGCACCTACGGCCATATAAAAATTTAGCATCTAAAACAACAATCCTATCATCCTTGTTCAGTTGAGCCTTTGGCATTATTTTAACCAGATTCATACGCCTGGAAATTTTCACAATACAAAATCCAACCAGAGCCAATATAGTCAAAAAAATGACAATCATAGACACTGAATTCGCAAAATCGTTACCAGCATTTTGAAGTATACAAAACATAACTTTACCTGTGACCCCCATACCTGCCCGGACACTGGCATAAAAACTTTACAAGTCAATCAATCTTTCACGAGGAATAGCACCTCTAAAA
>JAIDVZ010000171.1 GCA_029059365.1 Opitutales bacterium
TAGAACATAAGTTTTGTAAATTAAAGATAATAGAAATAAAAAACCACCGGTTGAAAAAAACAAAATTGACATTAATTGAAGCAACGTACTTCCCATAAGCGAAGTTTGAGAGCCCGCCATAGGATCAAATATTGTTGCCATTGAAGAACCACGTTGGACATCAACTACAAACCCAACGCTCTCTGCTACATAGAAGATAAACCCAGTTGCATAGCCCATACTGACCCCGATCATGACTTCCTTTACCAGTATGAGCATCAATGCTGTGGAGTTAAGTTCATAATCTGGGAACTGGGAAATAAGCAATGGTATTATCGGAAGTGCTAAGCCAAATGTAGCAACATTTCTACCTAGCCCAGGAACAAATTGTTTAGAGAAAAATGGAACGATTGCCAGGGTAGCCGCTAGACGCACCGTGCTGAGCGCCAGTAAAATCATTACATGAATGAGCTCATTATCCATGTTTTTGTGCGCCTATTTTATAATTGTAGGAAAATCATTGAATAAGTAGTTTGTGTAAGAAAAGATCTCGCCACCGATCCAGTATGTGGTCAATGCGAGGACGATGGTAACGCATATCAGTTTGATGGCAAACCCTAATGTTTGTTCCTGTATTTGTGTTAAGGCTTGTAGTAAGCTGACCAACAATCCAACAAAAGTTGCCACCAAGATCGGCGGCATGGATAGTATCAATACCAAAATAAGAGCCTTTGAAGTCACACTTAAAATTAACGCTTCGTTCATATTCGCTGGGGTAGACTATATTCAATGATGATTGTCTGACAAGTTTTAAATTCGGTAGATCAAGGTGGGCATGGTTGAGGCTTATTTATTTCTTGACTTTACAAACTAACCACATCAAGAAGAGAGTAATGTTGTCAATCGTTCATTCCGGATCTCTGTGCGGTATCGAAATTGTAAATATTATAATAGAGGTTAATTCCGGGGAAAAGGGAGAACCAAGATTTGTTATCGTTGGATTACCAGATGCAGCGGTTAGAGAATCTCATGATCGTGTATTTTCTGCGTTGAGCAATAGTGGCTTTATATGTCCTCGTACGCACACCACCGTTAATCTCGCTCCGGGGTACATACGCAAAGAAGGTTCATTTTACGATCTTCCGATTGCTCTTGGTGTGTTACACAGTACAGGGCAAGCGAATATG
>JAIDVZ010000172.1 GCA_029059365.1 Opitutales bacterium
ATTATGCCAATAGACAGATTTTCCTCTGGCAATTTTACCTGCTCATCCAACGCTGTCAAATACAGTTGCATTTTCCTGGCATATTCCACCTCAAACTCGCCTATTTTCAGTTCAATTGCCACCTAAGCTCCTCAACCTTCTATAAAAAAGTGTCTTCGACACGTCAACTCCCCTAGCCCCTCATTCATGAGGGGAATTTAAGGGGATTTACTTTTTTTCCTTTTTCTGCCATAATAATCCCATGAGCATTTTACAAGATATCTTTACTGACTATTATGAAGAAATTAAATATACCCTCCATCCACGGAACTGCGAAATGGATAACATTGACAAAATGATCAACTGTGGTGATCCTTCCTTTGGCGGAACTATGTATTCCTGTCCTCACTGCGGTAATTTTAAATATGTTCCCTTCCGCTGCCATAGCCGTTTTTGCCCTTCCTGCGGGACTAAATATTCCATGGCCCGCTCCCTCAAAATGGCTTCCAAACTGGTCCATACCCAACACCGACACTGCGTCTTCACCATCGATGAGCTCCTTCGTCCCTTCTTCCTTGAAGACCGCGATCTCCTTAACTGCCTCTTCCATGCTGTGAACAGTGTGATCCTCCATATGTTCCATAAGATAAACCAATCCATGAATTACACTCCTGGGTTCATTTTAGTCCTTCATACCTTCGGCAGGGATTTAAAATGGAACCCTCATATCCACTGCCTTGTTTCCGAGGGTGGACTCAGCGATAATAACTTTTGGAAAACCGTCAATCATTTTAACTACAACTATTTACGCAATGCTTTCCGTGCTGCTCTTCTTAATGAAATGGAAGCTAAAATCGGTCCTTCCTTTAAAAATACGAAATCACTCTGTTACAAGAAGAACAAAAACGGTTTCTATGTCTATGCCAGGCCCAACAAATGCGATCCGGATACTGTTGTCAAATATATCGGCAGATATCTTGGCCGACCCGTAATTGCAACTTCCCGCATTGACCATTATGACGGAGAGACTGTCACTTTTCATTACAACCGCCATGAAGACAATGCCTATGTACAGGAAACCCTCCCTGCCATTGAATTTATTCAGCGGATCATCCGGCATATCCCGGAAAAACACTTTAAAATGATCCGCTACGGCGGGCTCTATGCCCGTCATCGTGAATCCGATCAAAAACTGCACCATGCTATTTCAAAAGAAAAACATCTCTTTTTCCTAAGTTACCTCGAATGGAGAAAATGCATTTTTTCTTCTTTTGGCTACGACCCTTTGAAATGTCCCGAATGCGGCACTACCATGCTCTTTCTGGAGCTATATTATAATCATAAACGGGTTCCTCTTGAAGAACTTTATCAACGGGCTATATCTAAAGCACGTGGAAAACGTTCTTCTGCATGACAGATATCCTTCACAGTTTCCTTTGTCTGTGCTACACTAAAAAGAAAAACAAAGGAGTACATTTACATGCAGCTATCAACAGAGGAACTACGACAAAAATACATCAATAATCCACCGGAAGGTATGTCTCCTGCCGACATCCTTTCTATGAGCGAGGGAGAGCTTCTTGATATGGATTATTTTCTAAATGATGATGAACTTGATGATGATTTTGGCGAAGAAGGTTTTTATATTTTCTAAGATTATCGTCTTTTTGTTGTGTTTACCCTTATTTCTATCAAACATACATTCGATGAACATATG
>JAIDVZ010000173.1 GCA_029059365.1 Opitutales bacterium
AATTACGTTTTTCCTGTATTTTTTTGTAATTTATTATACAATTCTTCGGAAGAAATTGAAAAAACTGAAGTTGTGGATGATCATGTGGTGTTCGGTACGCCTGAAAAAACTTTTCGTCTTCATACCACTGACATTGCTATTTATCGCGCTAATTTGATTTCACCAGATAAAAAGTTGAGACAGCTTCGCCAAAATCTGATCGGACAATTTTGTGAGCGTGGAGTTTATGCATGTCTTTTTTGCCTATTTATGCTTTTTTGTTCATGTGGAGTAGTTGCCAAAAAGCATTGTCAATTAAACCAATTTAATAAAAATTTAATCTATGATGTTGTTTATGAAATTAAATCTAAGAGCTTCTTAATCAATAAATTACAAAAATTCTTAAAAGATGAAAATTTCTGTTTATATGCTTTAGATCAGGTAAATAATGTTCGGCCGGAAGGTGTAGTATTTTCTAATATATGCGCTCACTCTAATTCTCGTACTTTGAATATCAGTGGCCATGGAAATGCAGTTGGTGAGGTGATCAACTATCAGCGCGCACTGAACCAGATTCCGGAGGTCAAGAAAGCGACAACATCACATGTGCATGCAAAAGATGGGGAATCATTTTTTGATTTGGAGGTGCAATTTGAATAATTTACAAAAAATTACTCAAATTTTTCGTCAATTAAGGACGGGTTGGCAATTCGTCATTTTTGCGCTTTTGTTGATGATTACCTGCTTATTTGGTAGGTTGATTTATCGATTTTACCATGAGCTTAATAGGCAGATAGAAGAAAGTAAAATTATTTTGCAACAGCAACAAACATGGATGGAGCAGCGTACAAAAATTTGTAACGATTTTGATGAAATTGTCTCAAAGATTGAAGCAAAAAATCAGGATGAAAATTTGTCATTAGTAGCTGATATTGAAGAAGTTATATCACATTTGAATTGCAAATATGAATTATCAAATGAGTCAGAGTCAGCATATGACGACGTGACGTTGTCAAGTGTTTGGGTAAATCTTTATAACACGAACATTTATACTTTTGTCCAATTTTGTTCAGGTATTAATGCGAAAAATTTCAATTTTGGTGAGACTCAAATTCGCGTGTTAAAAAATGATACGTTGAATATAAAATGTTTGGTAGAATCGATTAAGTTGGTGCAAAGATGAAGAGATATATTTTACTTCTTTTTTGTATAATTTTAGCCAAATATTGTGAATTATTTGGAGGTGACGATATTAGTTTAGTTCTTGTTGATGAATCGCTATCACA
>JAIDVZ010000174.1 GCA_029059365.1 Opitutales bacterium
ATTTTAAAAAGTGTGAAATTTATGAAATCGAATAGCCCCCAGTATGATGAAAGTTTAGATGAAATTGCAAACTCGATTCTCAACGGACAGTTTAGCTTTAGAGACTACTACGGTGTTACAGATGATGCAACGAAGGTGATCTATTCCATCGGTTACCAAATGTACGTCAACAAAAAATATGATAAAGCTCATTCAATATTCTCTTTGTTATGCATATTAGATCCTACTGCTGATAATTTTTATGCTCAAGCATCTGCTTCTTTTATGTTACAAAATTATGCGATGGCTTTGAGCCTTTATCACATGGCCATGATTTATGGCAAAAATACTCCATCATTGTTTGAACAAATGGCGGAATGTTGTGCTTACCTGAATAAAATGGATTTATTAAAAGAGTACGCATCTGAATCTATCAAACTCTCTAAGTTAAATAAATTTAAAAACATAAAGTCGGAGAAGCAAGCAGCAGAACGCTCTAAATTAATGTTAAGTCGGCTAAATGAATATCTGAAAAAGAATGCTGAAATTGCCAAGAATAAGGCCAATAAATGATCGATGAACTGAAAAATGAGATCGAAAAAAATTCGAATAGCCGGGTAAAGGTTGTTGATGTAGACAGCGATATCCCACAGGGTGGGGGTAATTTTGTTGCTGTAGGTTCAAATAATCCAACGATGGTGCTTGAAAACATCCCTGTAAATTTGAGCGATATTGTCGGGCTTGCCGCTACAAACCAGCCAGTTGCATTGATAGATGATGGTAGACCAGATTTTAATATTTTATACCAATCAGATAATCCGGGAATCTGGGCCTTAGGAATGGCGATTTTACAAGACTTTATCAAAGAAGCAACTCTAGAGGCAGACCAAGAATCGATAAAATTTACTGAAGCAGCAGCACAGACCCTAAGGCAAAAAATTATTGATCAAAATGAAGCAATGCTGAAAAGCATAAAAAAATTAGCAGATGAGGATGCGAAGTATAATGCTGGTACTAACCCATCAGGAAATGTGGGGCCAAATGAAAAAAGAAAAAAACCGGCCTGGTGGCAACTCATTATTGGTTTTGCTATAGCGATAATATTTCTCGCATTTGCAATTTTTTTCCCGGCATTTGCTGTAATGGGGCTTACCGTTTTACTGGCGGTGGCCTCTGCGTGTCAATTAATAGCCGCCCTTACGAAAGGAACGGCGTCTAAAGTTTTCGGTAATATCGCAAAATACGCTAACCCTGTTAACGCTTTTTTAGAATCGCTTTTTGACTGTATTGAACTTGGCATGATGGATAGAGGCGCGAGCGAGGAAAGTTTGGCAAAGTTGGATATGGCGAGAGAGATAGTAAAGGCCATTGCTATGGTTGCGTTGATCATTGCCGTCCCATTTGCAGGTGGTGGTGCCAGTGTGGCTAACCTCCCGAATATCATGATGTCAGCGGCTTCTATAATGTCCGGCATAACACAAGCATTTAATGGAGTTTATGCATATTTAGAAGGTAAGAAAAAAAAGGAAGTTGCTGATATACAGTATGAAATTGATGTTGCAAGGAGCATTGTGGAGGCATTAAGATCATTTTTGCAGTCTGTACAAGATAGCATCGAGGCGATAATTGATCATATGAAGAGTATTATAGAAAGTATGAATTTTAATTGGAGTACAGCAGCGGAAATGGTCAAAAGCATGGGCGATACAAATGTTGGTATAGCACGCTCAATAGGTATTTAAGTTTTAATTTTGGGAGGGAATATATGACGCTTCAAAATTCAGATTCGTATTTAACTACACCGAGTGGAAACACAGGAAAAGCTTCCGATGACTTTAAATTTGTAGTACCAAATAACCCATACAAAAGCGGAAAGGCGGCCACTAATATATTCAATAATAATATTGGAATCGATTTTATAAAATGGATGTCTGGTAGCGATGATTTTATTTTTGAACCAGGTAGCAATGAGCCCAAAATTGCTACTTCGATATCAGTTCCTCAAGATTTAGAAAGTTTGGGGGCTGCGCGTAATCTTTTAGACAATTTAGCAGGTGATAGTGGAAATCTGCAAACATGTGCTTTAGGAGATGTGTTAGAGAATTTTTTGATGTTGAAATCGACACCATCTGAGGAGGAGCAGGACGCTATAGCGGAGGAATTGACAGATAAGATAATCGAAAAATTTTCTGTTCCTGCCAATGTTACACTGAATCAAGCGGGGAGGGTGTCTACAATTCGCAGTGGTGATTTACTTCCCGTAGGAGCTACCAAAGCTGCTGATACAAGCTCGTCTGATGTAAATGATGGTTCTGATGCGGTTCTCGATGCATTGACCGCTTTTGTTAATGATGATGAAAGATTAAAAAATAGTTCGCCTGAGGAACTAATGGCAGCTTTAGTAATTTCATTGCTTTTAATCCTTCAAAAACAAAGGGAACTTCAGGGCGAGAATCGTTGGAAGGTCAAAGAGATAGCAAGTAATATGGTAAAAATGACGTTTGAGTTTAAGAAGACAGCTGCGGAAGAAACGAAAAAAAGCGCACAAATTCAGGCTATCGGGCAGATGGTATCGGGCTGTATAAGTATTGCCACGGGTGTTTTTGGTGCGTTTGCAGGTTTCAAGGGACTTAAAGCTGGATCAACTTCGACTACTGCGAGTGGTGCAGTCAATCAACAGGCAGTAGCCAATGCTGGGGCGTGGAATGCACTTTCTCAAGCCGTTAGTCAGTTTGGTAGAGGTTTAGGCGAAATGTCGACCGCGATTGCCGGGTATCTCGCATCAAAGCATACTTATAAAGCAAACATTGCAGAAGCTAATGCGGGAATTACGCAAAGCGTTGGACAGAGCCAAAATGATACTGCCAGTAATAATCAAAGTAATATAAGGGATACGAAGCAGCATATGGATTCATCCGTATCATTACTGAAAGAGATTATAAAAACAATTTTCGATGCCAATATGAGTGTGATAAAAAATAATGCCTAACGCGAACATAGCGAACGATGCTATACGTAAATAAAATACTCGAAACAAGATAAAATTTGGCACTTTTTACCCAGATCTTTGGTAAATATCAGGAAATCGATTTATGTGGTTAAACATTTGACTCTCAATTGAAAATTTGATAGGCGGCTCCTATGCATTGTCCGAGGTGTGGGTCAAGCGAATCCAAGGTGACGGATACAAGAGAATCGTCGGATGGAGAAGTGATAAAGCGCAGACGTTTGTGTACAAAATGCGGCTATCGATTTTCTACCATGGAACGTGTGGAGTTTGATTTTCCGTATGTTATAAAACGTGATGGTTCGGTTGTGGAGTTTGATTGTGAGAAAATTAGAAAAAGTTTATGTAAGGCAATGGACAAGGAACATTGTTCAAGCAAGATCATAAACACCGTGGTGTCGAAGATATTATCTACAATTGTCAGTCTTCACGTGGATAAAGTGGAATCGAAAGTTATTGGTCTGACAATCATGGAGGAATTAAGGGGAACATATCCAGTTGCTTATATTCGATTTGCCAGTGTTTATAAAAACTTTAAATCCACAGAAGAATTTACATCAGAGTGCCAAGCATTAAATGCACAGTGTGAGGACTAATTTTTAGTTAAATCGAAAATCTTTTCGATTAATTGGTCAAGGCCCGCCTTAGTGTGACACGAAATTTCTATAATCGGCAGGTCTTTGTGGGTGTTTTTGAAATTTAAGAGGTTATCGTGCGCGCTATGCATATCCATCTTATTTGCTACCACGATGCTTGGTTTTTGTACCAATGTGCCGTCGTAATGAGCTAATTCTGTTCGAAGAGTTGAAAAATCTTCGTGAGGAATGCGATTATCTCCTCCGGACATATCTATCAGGTAAAGTAAGGCCTTACAGCGTTCAATGTGCTTCAAAAATCTTATCCCAAGACCCTTATTTTTGTGCGCATCTTTGACGAGCCCAGGTATATCAGCAAGAATTGCTTTTTGTTTACCATTGCTGAGTATCCCTACGTTTACGTGTAGCGTGGTGAATGGATAATTGCCAATTTTAGGTGTTGCGTCTGTCAAAGTGGACATTAACGTTGATTTGCCGGCATTTGGAAAGCCGACTAATCCGATATCGGCAATCGTTTTTAGTACAAAATTGAAAACTCCACATTCACCTGCAGTTCCAGGGGTTGTGTGTCTTGGGGCCTGATTAGTTGAGGATTTAAAAATTTCATTGCCCTTACCTCCGATTCCGCCTTTAAGCAAAACAATCTTCTGTCCATTTGATATGATTTCGCAGACAAAGTTACCGGTATCGGCGCTGAATATAGCAGTTCCGATTGGGACTTCTAGTATGCAATCTTCACCATTTTTTCCATGCATCGAGCTTCCCATTCCAGGTTGCCCATTTTTTGCTTTGGCATGTGGTTTAAATCGATAAGCAGTGAGATCGTCTATATTTTCATTTCCAACCAAAATTACATTCCCACCATTACCACCATCTCCGCCATTTGGGCCACCTTTGGGGATATATTTTTCACGCCGAAAACTTAAACAGCCATCTCCTCCTTTCCCTGCGGTTAAACGGATATTTTTTGCTTCATCGACAAACATTTGTTGCATGAGTGCCAATTGAAGCCAAAATGTCAAGGCTTTGTGGTATTGAAGAGTTTGTGT
>JAIDVZ010000175.1 GCA_029059365.1 Opitutales bacterium
CTAACCAATTGAATTATAGGAAGTTATAAACAAAGTTTTGATCCAAATTGACCGTTTTGTGTAGATTTTACATCGTCAATTCTAGCGATTGCCAATGAAATAAATCTCCAAGTGCTTCCAAAATATTGGATAACATTTCACATACTGAAATTGAGCACTCATCGCTAAATTCCATCATATGAGAGATCCGTGAAGAAGGCGTCAATTCTTCGGTCAAAACTGTTGCGCCACGCATCACATCAAAAACTATCTCTTTCAACTTATTCCACATGTTTTTCAGTAAAAAAATTCGATACTGAAAGTAAAATTTTGGAGGTATTTTTGTACGAACATTCGATATAACATACGGCAGGTACGTTGGTGTTACGTTACGTGAGACCAAGGTCACCATCAATGAAGATATATCATCATCGTAAATATTCGGATTTAGGTTATAACATTCACTGGATAGCTTGATTGGCATGCTGAAAAGCATGTTTATGACTTCGCAGCTTTTACCTATTAGATCGAAAAGAGTAGCTTCAATTTTATGGCCATCGCTGTTGTCATCTAAATGTTCAAGAATACCACTATTCTTAATTGCTGCGCACAGGCTGGCTAATATGCCGTACCTTTCATCGGTGGAATTGCGCTCCTTTCTAATAGGGGTGATGCTCATGATGACATTATCGCTAGAACTTTATATATGTATGTCAATGTAAAAATTACCAAAAAAAGTTTTTGTTCGTTGAAAAATTTTTGAGCCAATATTGGCGTTGCCGAAGTAGGAGTAGGTTTCTGTTTGCCTTTTTGGCGGATTGTCTTTTTCTCAGCCTTGATTTTCCGGATTATGAAAGCAGCTGGTGTGATATTAAATATTTTTCTTCTGTTTCTGCGACCATTGTACGCCGATCAGATGAGTACGACACAGCATGAAAGTTACATGCTGCCGTGCGAAGATAATATCGTGTCTCCTACTCATGGGATGCGTGCAGAAACCATATACATGGCGCGTTGCATGGAGGAGCTGCACTACAATCATCGAGATCTGTCGATGCTGGATAACAAAGAAGTTCTGATCGATTATATGGGGGAGTTAGACTGGCATAAGATGTTCTTTTTGCAAAAGGAGGTCGATGATTTTGTAAACCGATTTTCCCCAACACTTGACATTTTTGTCAGTGGTGGAAGTTTAATGCCTGCTTTTGTAATATTTGATAGTTATAGAAAGTGTGCATATGCGCGATTAGACTGGATAGAAAAACGTTTAAACGGTGATTGGGACTTTTCAGCCGATGAAACGTATGCTCCTGATCGTCGAAAGGCGCAATGGCCAACAAGCGAATTTGAAGCTGATTTATTGTGGGAGAGGCGTTTGAAGTACGAATTACTCAATGAAATGATGGGTACCGAGTACAAGTTGTCTAAAGAAAAAGAGGATAAGCAAGATATTAAAGTGCAGACAGATGCCGATCGTGATGCCGAAGCTTTGGTCGCGGCAAAGGAGACAATTTCCAGGCGCTATAAAAATCTGCGAATGGACCTAAAAGATTTCGATTCATGGTTAGTCGAAGAGATATTTTTGAACAGCATTTCGCACATGTATGATCCTCATTCTAGCTTTCTGTCAAAGAGCTCGTTGGATGATTTTAATGTTTTATTGCGTCACTTTCTGGTCGGAATTGGGGCTACTTTAATGGACGATAATGGGACGTGTGTGATTAAGGAGCTGGTCCCTGGTGGGCCCGCAAGTTTATCTAAAAGACTTAAAGTTGGTGATAAAATATTAGCGGTTGCGCAGGGAGAAGATGGTGAATTTGTCGATATCGTCGGCATGCGGTTGTACAAATCAGTGAAGATGATTCGTGGTGAAAAAGGTACCGTTGTTCGATTAAAGATTCAACCAATTGATGCCAGTCCGGGTAGCTACAAAATCGTTTCTTTGGTACGTGATGAGGTTCATCTTAACGAGACCCGTGCAAGTGGGGAGGTATTTTCATTTCTGGATGCCGAAAAGCCGATAAAAATCGGGGTGATTGTGCTGCCTGTTTTTTATGGCGATGATCCGAATAATCCGGAGAAAAATGCGAATACTACTTCGGATATGAAGTTTTTGATAAATGCCATGAAGGAGCGTGAAATTAGCGGGTTGATCATCGATTTGCGTCAAAATTCTGGTGGTTTCTTGGAACAAGCTATCACAGCTTCTGGTTTATTCATAGTCAAAGGGCCGGTTGTGCAGGTTCGTGACTCTTTTGGAACTATAGAAAATTTGTGTGATGAAGATAGCTCAATCGACTGGTCAGGGCCATTGATCGCGCTGATATCCTCAAATAGTGCATCTGCTGCGGAGATTTTAGCAGGTGCGTTGCACGATCATCACCGTGCGATTTTGGTTGGTGACCCGACGACTCACGGAAAGGGCAGTGTTCAAGTAATTTTGCCGATGGATCAATACTTTAACCCGTTGCACGGGAAGGATGAATTAGGTGCTGCTCGTATCACCATTCAAAAATGGTATCTACCAACCGGTGGTTCAACTCAGTTGAAGGGAGTTAATGCAGATATTACTCTGCCAAGTTTTGAGGCTTATCTGCCTGGGAAGGAGTCAGATTTACCGCATGCACTTAAGTGGGACTCGATATCAGCTGCAAAGTTCGATTATGAAGCCGCAGCTAAGCACAATAACTATTATGTTGAAAAAAGCTTGATAGATTTTTTAAAAGCACGTGCGGACGAACGTATCGAAACTTTGCCGGAATTTGCGTTGCTGAATGAACGTATTGAACATTTTAAGCAAAATTTAGACGAAAAGGAAATCTCCCTAAACCTTGAGGAACGTCGCAGAAAATCAATAGCTGATCTAGAATTTAAGTCTGAGGTAAAAGAGAAGCTTGAGCAGTTGATAGCGGCTGATGATTACAAATATGAAAAGATCACTTTAGGTCCCAAAGCAGATGAAAAACCGGAGGTCTTTGACCCTCAAAAAGAGGATAATTTGCCTGAATTTGATGTTCAATTGCGTGAAACTTTACGCATAATGCGCGATTGGATAGAAAAAAATCGCCAATCTTCCGAAAAAACGATTGAACAAAATAATGTCCCCATCTTTGTTAACTGACATTCATGATTCAAATGATCTTAAGCGCTTGAATTACAACGAATTATGCGTTTTATCTGATGAGATTCGAGAGCGCCTGATTTCAGTTACTGGGAAGCTTGGCGGACATCTGGCTTCTAACCTTGGTATTGTTGAATTAACGATTGCCCTGCATCGGGTTTTTTCGTCGTCCCGGGATAAGCTGATATTCGACGTTTCTCACCAAACTTATGTGCACAAATTACTTACTGGTCGCAATGATGAGCGGTTTGATGCTTTGCGCCAAACAGGTGGCTACTCGGGATTTTGTAATGTTGCTGAAAGTGAGCATGATATTTTTACCACCGGGCATGCGGGAACAGCGTTATCTAGCGCACTTGGACTATGTATTGGCCGAGATAAGTTGCATCAAGATTATCACGTAGTAGCGATATTGGGTGATGGGGCATTGACGTGCGGGCAGACGATGGAAGCGATGAATAATATTTCGCTTAACACCAACAGATTAATCGTGATTTTAAATGATAATGAATACTCGATTGATCGTAATATCGGTGCAATCGCGATTTATTTAAACA
>JAIDVZ010000176.1 GCA_029059365.1 Opitutales bacterium
CCCACATATTATAGGGATTACTTATTTTTAGAAGGTATAACCAGCACCAAGTGTTATGACGTTATTAGAATGCTTCTTGTTAAACGATCCATTCCATTCTCCAAAAATATCCCAATTAGCATCTATCCTTTGCCTACATCCAGCCACAAATACCGCTGAATTTTTTGATCCGAAATCCGTAGACATCACATTGGTTTGATTATGAATCGATGCCAAGATGGTGGAATGCCCATGTACTGGCTGACAATTCCATCCAGCCCTCATATACACTCTGAGACGTCTATCTGAATTCGATGAAATTTGAATCTCTTTCTCAATATTCACCCCAAGTGTCATATCTATGAAATCGAAATTCGCCTTTTTTACACTCTGTGCACATGTTCCTCCGTTTAGAGCACGTTCAGTATATGATTTTTGACGGATATGATTATAGTCCGCTTTTGCCCATAATCCAAACTGTATGCCCTGAACTTCGTACAGGTTCTTTATGAATTCTGCAGAGAAAAACATGTTACTCGATTTCATCTTTGATTTATATCCGTAATTCCAAACATCCCTACGCGATAATTCATGCTCTGTATAACCAAATCCCAAACTGAGATTGATATCAGTTTTCAGATTTTTGGCATCGAATGTTTCGTAAGCGCCATATATAGCCCCTAAGTAATTATCTTGTTTGTCAGTTTGGCTCGAGATGGCTGAATCGGTAAAATCGATATCACCATATATGTACCCAAGCATCGCTCCGACACGCAGATATCCATGATTCTCTATAAAAAATAATTTATCTACACCACCAGCGACTCCATATAGATCACCGCTATATTTAACTCCCAACAATTCACTTTGGTGAACGTGGCCGCCAACTGCAGTGATAAATGGATCATTTCCGTTGCCCTTTACATCAATCAGACGTGAAGCAACTGCACCACGGAACATAGACGCTACAGCAATGTGAATCTTAGAAAGTTCAACACTCTTGCAGGCATCACAAGGGATGGACAACGCTTTCGCCTGATCCTCTCCCATAATACCTATACCAATATAATCTTTGGCATACAACTTCCGATCAGCGGCAAGCGTGTTTGCTATTAGAGATGACGTATCATTGCAAACATACAGACCATCATGTTCTGGCACCGCGGTAAACTTAGCAAGACTACTGCCTAACATTTCCTGCATCGTTTGATTTGGGCAATAAACAACCATAATCCCTAATTTATCGTCAGCTACTTTTTTATCCGCTTCAGCTGTATCAATAAATCTAAATTTTCCACCGTTTAATCCCAAAGCATCCTTAGCATCCGCTAAAATATGACCACTAACTTTTTGGAGACCTGCTGCCCCGTTCATACGAATGCTCGGGTCTGTTTTATCCGTCTGGACGTAAATAACCGTTTCAGGATAGCTTGCGCTTAATAGCAAATTGCCTTTTGTTTTAAATTTTTTATAAAAAGACGTTTCATCGCTATACTTTATGTTTGAAATTTTACATACCTGCCCGTCATTGGCAATTTTAAGCGTATTTTTTATCTGATTTTCGATGATATCTTTAGCACCGTTATTTTCGCATTCCCTAATACAAAGCGTTCCATCCTGCACAATTACGTTTTCAGCAGTGTTATAGGCATTTACTGATCCACCAGTAATTGTAGCATTCTGCAAAAGTCCATATACATTTAGATTCCCGTTTTCATTCATCAATGCCCCATTTTTAATATTACCGAACACATTTACTGTGTAGCCATTATTAACTGTCAATTTGCTGTCTTTTACGCGTTTGACAGTAACGCCACCCAAATTGATGTCGCTCAGCTCCACATTTCTTGCAGGAGCAATATTACCGAAAATATTAACTATACCAGGTTTACCACAGCTAGCAAAATCTACACTACCGTCATCTTTCGCAATACTTTTACCTCCTATATAAATTTGGAAATCATTGCCTAATGCAAATGCATTAACATCATTCGCACTTTCTAATGTAACTTCTGCCTCGTTGTTTTGGAAATTTACGGTACCAATTGCTCCAAAAATATTCACTATGGATGAATTCGACGTATTGTTATATATTCCGACACGCCAACCATGTGAGTTATCAGCATCTTCATCTTTGCTAGTCACATCAGCTCCAAAAACATCAACCCTCGTATTAGTCGCAGATTCTGTATTGGCAGCACCTTTGGCCAATACACCTATCATCTGATCACCGTTTAAATTTATTTGCATCGATCGGGCCTGGGAAGTTCCGTTGTTCCCAGTAGAAGAAGCTCCAAATGCTGCTGCAGAAGCAACAGAGTTTGAGCGTGAATATGCTGAAATCACGCTACCACTTGCAATTTCGCATTCATTTTTTTCAATCACTCTTGCGTTGGCATTGCCAGATGCACTGCTGGTTGCACCAACAACAACCGAAGACGCTGCTCCAGTTGCAGTGACGGAAGAAGCGGCCAACGTATTATTTTGGCCCACCTTAATAACATTATGTCCATTCATATTGGTAGCTCCAACAGAACTAACAGCTCCAAAAACTCCGCTCGCTACTTGACCGCTATTATCAACTTTTGAAGTAGCTACATATTCGTTATTTGCACCTTGTAGGTCTAAAACAACATTCTCATACGTAGCAGCAGAAGAATTTTCCTGTGCTCCCTTGAACGCAGCAGCACCTACAGCAACTGCTGATGCGGAATTTTGCTTTTTTATATAAACATTAGAGGACAATTTATTACCATCACTTTTTACTTCTAAAGTCTGGTTTCTGAGTAGCACTGCAGCATCCGCAACAGCTGCTTTACCTATAACAGCAGCGCCACAGTTACCGACATCTTCTTCACCTTCTTTATTATATGAAACCACACTAGATAGCTTACTGGCGTCTGATATGTTAATGTGTCCATTTTCGGCAGGACAAATACAAACGGCTGTTCCAGCGGCTACATCACTAACCGAAGCATATAAAGTCGGAACTTTTCCTGAACTGGCATTCAAATTGAAATTAACTTTCCCTGCCAAATTCACCGCTACAGCGTTATTGCCTTGCGCGCGTATATGGGCTTTATTATCTCCTGAAATCACGACTGAAGGATCATTTTGGAAATTTAAAATCAGAGAAGGATCTTTCTTACCCTCTTCTGGAGTGTACTGCAAATCAATAGCTGTCCCAGCAACATCTATAGCACCATGCTTATCACCGTCATCAAGAAACCTCGATGTATAGGTTTTGTCTGCTGTTAATTGCCACGTTTGTGCATCCGTTAGCTTGTCCTTTACTTCCTCTTTTGGAGGCTCAACAGCGAACAAACTAGGTCCGACACATAGGCATCCTAGACATAATGCAGATGCCAAAATATTTTTGTTCCAATTTGTCATAACGGACGAGATTCTGCGAAAGTCTTTTTACAATGTCAACAAATAAAGTAAAAAAATAATCAAAATAATGATCTAAAATGATAAAATTTGTATAAATTTTACATAAAAATCATAATAAAT
>JAIDVZ010000177.1 GCA_029059365.1 Opitutales bacterium
GATGAAATCAATAACATCAATATAGCTGAAGTTCAAAATTCAATCTTAACATTCTCCTTCGATATAAAACTGAACACCAATCTGGAGATTTTTCTAAAATGAGGAAAATATTTTTTAAGCGACATAAACTGTTTTTCATCACGTTCTGCCTATTGTTGCTTTGCGAAATGATATTATTGCATCGGTATCTCAAAGTCTATCGAGAAAGCTCGATCTTATCTGCCGAAATCGATGAATCGTCTCGTGTATTAATGGAGCGCACTAAAGATTTACCTCTTCAACACCTGACGATTGAACAAAAAACAAATTCATTGATAAGACGATACCGGCAATTTATATCAGACACATGGCTTAACATCACAAAACGAGACCATGAAGATGATGGTTTAGTTTCGCCGAATAACAATATCGCATTATTTTTCGAAATATCCGATTTCATTACACGAAACAGAGAATTGTGTGACTCACTTGGGATAGCATATGATCAAGAATATGCATTTGGATTTAAGGAATACTTAAACAAAAAAGAACAACCACTTGAAAACGAAATCGGATTGATACATTCGCAAAAAGAACAAATTGGCATGCTTTTGAATTACCTGGTAGAGGCACGAACAAATTATTTACGTATCGATAATATCGAGCGAGGTATTGATCAAAACTCTGTGGCTTATCGCAGCGGAGACACCTTTGTCATCTCTGAAAATCGCTTAGACACAGATATTTTATCAGCAAACATATACCGTATAACTTTTGAATCATTTACTCCAACGTTCAGAAAATATTTGAATAACCTTCGCGATGCTGAGATCCCAGTTACGATTAGAGGGATAGATATACAACCATACCAGACAACACATTTAAACAAACAGACCAAACAGTATATTGTACAAGGAACACCAACAAAATATACTTTAACACTTGAAGTTCTTGATCTTCCAAATGATCTCACAAAGCGTTACAGGCGCGATGCGAGATATTTTAGACGCGGTTATATGCACCGTCGACATTGACCGCGGAAGGACTAGAAAATAACAAAAATTTCTTGTAAACAGGTAATTTTTATGTAGAAATCGCTGGGTCTTTATAGGTAAATCAATGGATTGTCAAAAATTAGTTTTTGCATTAGCATGCATGGTGCTGTTTTCCGGGTGTAAAACACACGACAATCACATTGAAACAAAAACAGTCATTCCTAGCTACTACAGTACCAATAGTACAAAAATATCTGCTGCTCGCGCTAATGCGGATTCCCAGCAGCTTATCGGTCAAACCAAGCTTGATCTTGCGATGCTAATCGATATCGCATGTGAGAATAACCCATCAGTAAAGCGGGCATGGCATGCTGCTCGGGCAGAAAGGGCTCGCGCTAAAAAGGCCAACAGTGCATTTTATCCAACTATCGTTTTGTCTGGCATGCTTCAACGTACAGAGGCTAATACACCGATACAAGCCCAACATACAGTCCAAAAGTCGGTACTAAACTCTATTTCCCCTGGCGTGGAGATGCATTATTCATTATTCAAATTTGGAGGGACTGTATTGAGTGCGGACGCGGCGAGGTACGCATTGTATGCGGCAAACTATCAGTTTGATCGTGCCTTGCAAACAGTCGTGCATGAGGTGGAATCGGCATACTTCCGGTTAAGCTCAGCCGAACAAACAGTTATAGCGAAGCGAAATAATCTCGAGGACTCCAAAGGCACATACGAAGCTGCATTTACTCGACATCAATCAGGCTTAACCAACATTCAAGAATATTTACAGGCAAAAGCAAGTAAAGCACAAGCTGAATTTGAATTGGAGCAAGCACTGGCAAATGTTGAATCTGCACGTGCAGCACTTGCTCAATTACTCGGAGTGAAGGTATCCAATGATATCGAGATCATACACCCTATGGTTCAAAAAAATCTCCAAGAAGTTGATCGTTCGATCGATGATTTAATGACCGAAGTTGTGAGGACTCGCCCGGACGTCAAGGCGGCATACGCTCAAGTGGTGGCCAAAGAAAAATTAACAAAAAGTGTAAAACGGAACCTTCTACCCGAATTTGTAGTTGGAGGATCCGGGGCTAGGACGAAATATCAGCACTTCAAGGGGCAACATAACAGTTTTAATGTTTTTGCTGGGCTTCAATGGGAAATATTTGACGGATTTAGGAACTTCTACGATATTATCGAGGCCAGAGAAAATGCTAAAATTGCACGGGCAGAATTTGAGCAACGAAAACTTCAGGCACAGTCAGAGGTTTGGACATATTATTTTTCGCTCAAGTCCGCATTTAAACAATTGGGCGCCGCACGAAAATATGTCGCTTCCGCGGAAGAATCCTTCTTATCAATGGTCATATCGTATAAAAACGGATTATGTAAGTTCACCGATTTGTTATCGGCGCAATCGTGCCTAGCAAATGCGCGAGAACAACTAATTTCATCAGAGAACAACCTATTGATGGCAGTATCAAATCTTGCCTATTCAACCGGAGGAATAGTTGGCAGTGATTTAATGAATAAACAAAAATAAATATCATGTACAAAAGATTTTTACCTTATGTATTTTTTATCTGCTTTCTAGCATGCCTATCTGGAT
>JAIDVZ010000178.1 GCA_029059365.1 Opitutales bacterium
GAGGCAAGTCTCTCTACATCATGACGATCGACTTCTCGGATGCTTTCGGTTCTATACCACACAAATTAATTAAAAAGAACCTTCGCGAACTAGGCTTCAGCAATTGTTTTGTTAAATCTGTGATGTCCTCATACAAACGGTCAAGCACTAGAGTCGTCTCAAATGGGAGACTCAGTGATGAAATCGTTTTCCGTAAAGGAGTGAAGCAAGGTTGTCCGATGAGTCCGACCTTGTTCAACATTTGTTTAGACTCACTTGTCAGTAAATTAGACAGTCTTAAGGATGATGGTTATCACTGGTTCGACCGTTCGACGGTCGTTCAAGCATACGCCGATGACATCATTCTGTTCTCAGACACCGAAGTAGGCATGAACAACCTCATTGAGGCAGTCGAATCGTTCTGCTTATATGCAGGTAACATGCGTGTCAACAGCAAGAAATGCCAGTCATTTACCTACATCATCAATAATGGCTCGCGACAAGTCTTGAATGACAACTTTGTCATTCAGGGCGGCGTCGTTGATAACGTGAGCATTCTTGGATCTGCATCATACTTAGGACTGCCGATCGCGGCGAAAGCATCCAGAAGGAAGAGGCATGTCTTCAGAAAGATCGAAGAGATGACGAATGCTGTCTCAAAAATCACGAGCAGCTCTCTTCGTGTCACTCAGGCGGTTGATGCCATCAAACGCTTCGTGCTTCCAACCGTTGACTATGAGCTGATGGCTAACACCGCACCAGTCAACGGGCTCAGGCGTCTTGATCAACACATTCGTGGTAAACTTTCTAAAATGATCAAAGCGTCTGGGATTCCGATTGACTGGTTTTACACATCAAGAAGAGATGGCGGTCTCAATCTACAATGCCTCTGTGAAAGACAAAAGGCACTCACAATCCGTCTTTACGTTGGGTTGGTGGAATCTAACGATAAGAGCGTCCGAAATATCATCAAGGCATCGGATGATGCTGAATTGATTTTTCGTGATGCTGAAGTCGATGAGAATTCCCCTTTCCTTGGAATTAAATTAAAGGACAACGGATCTATCAACGGCAGACTTAACCGCGGGACTTCGAACCTTCTTTCCCGCTGTGTGAAGTC
>JAIDVZ010000179.1 GCA_029059365.1 Opitutales bacterium
TTCAGCACTAAATCCAGCATCAGTTATCTGCTTTGCGACAGCCCCACACGATTGCTCATTTCTGCTCACACACACAACGTGCGCACCAGCATGCGACAGACGAACGGCAATATCCTGCCCTATTCCCCGTCCCGCCCCGGTAACTAAACAAACTTTACCTTGCAAATCGGATCCGATCATACTATGACTCTCAAAAGAAAAACAAACCCTAGTCAATTATAAAATAATGAGTCGATGAAAATCCGCAAATCAGTAAAATTTGCTTTTCTAGCGCTAATTTTAGCGATCATCTGCTGCGGAATATTCATATTTTTTCAGCGCATTACCCCCAAGCGTATACCGAGCAACCGCTTACCCCTGCAGGTCATAAAATTTGAGACCGATGGATACATTACAAAAAAGTTTTTGATAAAGGCATTGGCTATAAAGAAGGATGCAATCTTCTCTGATATCGATATTTTTGCACTTAAAAAGAAGCTACTAAGCATCACGCAAATAAAGGATGCGTACATTGAACGCCAGTTCCCAGCTTCGATTTTCATAAAAATAAAGGAACGCAGTCCACTACTGAAATTCGCAATCAAAAGCGAGAACAAGGTCGAGCTCTTGTTTGTCGATAAGGAAGATGGTAGCATTTTCCGCGGGTCGTGTTTGCCAAAAAAAGTCATATTAAGTACTCCATATGTCGAACTAAACCTTGAAAAGACGACGACAAACAAAATCGGATACAAGCCGATTACCGGAATTTCACACGTCAAGCAGCTCATCCAGCTTTTACGAAACGAATATCCTTATATATACGAGGACATCAACAAATTTTCACTGCTCAGATACGATTCAAGGGAAAAAGCGAGCTGGTCACGTATAGAAATTTATCAAAAAAGCGGGAGGGTCATTGTATTTAACCCCAACAAATTAGAAATACAGCTGCTTAATTTGGACTATCTGCTGAACGAAAAGCACTTCCCGCGTGAAAATGTTCAAAAAATCGATCTATCTCGAATCGAATCGGCAATCATCGAAACTCGATAAAAATTTTTAAAAGTTTAACTTGCTAAACTTCGTTAAAATTTCATTTTGCATGGTGATGTTGCCCGGATGGCGGAATTGGCAGACGCGTCGGACTCAAAATCCGATTCTTGTACTAGAGTGAGGGTTCGACCCCCTCTCCGGGCACCAAATTCAAAAAATTAGCAAAGAAAAATGAGTACACGTAGAGAAGAAAATATAGATCTGTCGTCTAATCTATCATGTCCAACACGTGATTTTCTGTTCAGCATCACATTCTTTTTTATTATATTGTTGGCTAGGGCCATATCTGTCCCTTTTTATCCAGTACCGTTTACCTTACAAACATTTGCCATTCCTCTTATATGCTTACTTTCTAGTTCATACAAACGGGTGGTCTATAGTTTGCTTATTTTTGGGCTATATCGGGCATGCTTAGACAGCGCATCTTGTCTAATGTCAGGTGGATATATTATTGGTTTTTTTGTAATGGCTTACATTCTTATGAAGCCAAGCATGAAAAAAAATGTATACACAGTCGCAAGCAGTGTACTTTTTTGTTTGGTGCTTGAGTTGCTCATTGGTACAATTTGGCTAATGATGTTTTTGAAACCAGTCGAAGCGTTTCGCCTTGGTTTTCTGTTCTTCATTCCAGCTGAATTTGTGAAGTGGATAGCAGTTGTCAGCGTATACAGTCTTGTAAAGAAAGTTTCATTTAAAACGGAGAGATGACAGAGCGGCCGATTGTGCAGCACTGGAAATGCTGTGTACCGGTAACGGTACCGAGGGTTCGAATCCCTCTCTCTCCGCCATTTATCTTCGGTCAACAAAATAAATCCAAGCATCTCATGCGACCGCCCTGGATAAATTAACACCCTATATGCACTCTCCTAATCAACCATCCAACCGAATTTTTGAATACGATCTCATTCGTACAGTCGCGATACTTGCGGTCATAATGATCCATTGTTCTGCTGAGTATGTCATAAAGTTTCCCTCAGGTTCATCCCAATTCCGTGCTGGAAATTGTTTAAATGCGGCTAGTAGATTGGCCATTCCATGTTTTATTATGCTATCAGGGCGGTTCCTGCTCGATGAAAATCGAATAGAAGCACCGATAAAAATTGCTAAAAAATTTTTAAAATTATTTTTTATATTACTAAACTTGTC
>JAIDVZ010000018.1 GCA_029059365.1 Opitutales bacterium
TCTTAACGCTGATATGCAGCAAAATTACATTAATTTTACAAAAAATAAATCGTGGTTCAACGATGCAACCGCGAGCACGTACCTTGAATCCGGGCTGCCGAACGTGGTTGATCAGGCCGATGTTTTGCAGATGATTTCTAATTTTATCACGACACGCGGAGACACTTTTAAGATTACGGCGTATGGCGAACATAGAACAGGTGATAAAGTTATTCAAAAAAAGTGTGAAGCTATCGTACAAAGGTTCCCAGAATTCGTAAATATACGCGAAAACGCCCCTCATGATAAACAATTATCAACCACAAACCAGGCATTCGGGCGCAGATTTAAAATTATTTTATTTCGCTGGTGCAATTAAGGTATGATAATCTCTTGGCCGACTGTTAAAACGTTGGGATACGGGATTTGATCCTGATTAGCCTCAAAAATCTTTTTCCAAAATGTTGATGAACCATAGTATTTGCGGCTTATCGTAGACAGCGTATCTCCAGGCTGTACAACATGATGGCGAATACCCACATTCGCCGGTTGTGTACCAGATTCAACAGCGCGGTACAACGATGCTTTCTTATTGTCTAATATATTACAGCGATCTTGTAATTCCTTGATCATCCGCCTTAAACTCACATTTTCCTCACGCAATTGCTTGGCAACTTCCATAATTTCTAATCGAGAATCGATAGCCGAGTTATTGCCAGGCAGATCTTTGATGAACTTCTTCTTGGCGGTATTGATCAGCTGAGAAACCACTGTCTTTTCGCGTGTATCGTCACTCTGTAACAAAAATTCACGAAAATGATAAATTGCGTAAATCGGATCATTGTACACCTCAAGGTATATCCGACCAGCACACAGATGCGAACGCGGCGCAATTTCTCGCCTATGAATGACGCTTAAAAACTGCACCAGAGCATCACTATCACGTCCCTCGTTGGACAGTTGAATAGCGTGTACATACCCCTTATCGGACAATTCACTGTCCGTATCTACCGGGTGTGAACACCCGCTGGCCAGAACGATGACCAATAAGCAGTACCCAACAACACGCACAAAATAAACCTACTTTCCCACAACCCCACGCAAACCGAGAAAAATTACTCCTCTGGTCGTGTCTTTGGCAACCCCAAAACTTTCTCTGGATCCGCCAATTGGCCACGTTTTTTGAGCAAATCGACACGCTCATGTCGCTTCAAAACGCTGCGCTTCTTGGTAACAGCGCCACCTCTAGTAAAACTCGGATGCTGGGTCATGATCTTTCCTAACAGATTGTTCTCATCTAATGGCATGAAAACCTTTTAGCAAGAAAAAAAACAAGTGAATGTTAACGTTCCAGCCTATAGTGCCCGGAGATTTTTGTGCGAGGAGATTATTAGAGCAAAAGTTATTCACAATGACCCGTGGTAACTTGTGAATAACCTGTGAAATCCTGATGATAACAGAAAGTTGTTAACAGCTATCAACATACAATCCCTGATATACCGTATAAGAAATCCACAATCACAATTATTCTTAACTCGTTTATAATTAGATTGTTACAACATTGTTCGTGTTATTCACATTGCATAATACTACGAATAAAGATTTTTATTTATATTACTTAATATTAATTGGTCCCCAAAATTCCAAAGGAACCGAATGTTAATAACCTGTGAATAACCTATCAATATCTTGTGTATTAATTGCGAATTTTATACACCCAAACATCCGCACATCGCAGAAGCATGCGCTTAAAGTATATAAGCCTCAAAATTATTCTTCATGTAAAAGTGATTCTGCAGCATGCCATGAAAGCGTCGCACACTTTATACGCATCGGAAATTTTGTTACGCCGGTCAATGCGCAGACATCTCCGTATTTTGAAAGATCACCGTTTCCACCACATAAAGAGCTGCAAACATCGTTGATAATTTTTAGGGCTTCTGATCGCGTTTTGCCGACTAACAAATCAGTCATTAACGATGCACTTGCTTGTGAAATTGCGCAGCCTTCACCGGTAAAACTTATATCTTTAATTACATTATCCTCGATAACCATGCAGATGGTCACGACATCCCCACACGACGGGTTATATCCCTCATGACAGTTATTACAATCGGGAGATTTGTGTTTATTATGCGGGTTACGATTATGCTCGAGGATAATATCTTGATATAGTTCCTGCAAATTTGCGCTCATAAGCTCCTTAAAAAGCTTGACTTATTTTTAAATACTGTGCGAGCCTGCATAAACATGAAAATTTTTGCAACCTTAAAACAAGCATACTTGATGGCGCTGAATGTCATATTTCCGCGACTATGTGTTGTTTGTGGCAATTCGATTGAATCGGATTGGGGATGCAACAATATTTGTGCGATTTGTGCTTCTAAGATACTGTGGTTGCCTGCAAAACAAGTGCCAAATATTATATCGTCATGCAAATTAGGACTTTGGTCATTTGGATTTGTAAAACAACTATTTGGATCTGGGCAAATATGTTTCGAGCATGCTGGGGTTGGGCGAAACCTAATCTTAGCCTTGAAATATGGGAATTGCGAATTTTTGGTAAAAGATATAGTATACTTAATCCGAAAAAAGAGGCCCGATATTATGGAATATCTTGCGCATTCCATATTGGTACCAGTACCGTTGAGCTACCGTAAGCGTGTATTGAGGGATTACAATCAATCTTTGCTGATCGCTAATGAGCTTGCGAAATATGCGGATGACGCGCATGTCGAAAATTTGTTATGCTCAAAGTACCACCGTTCGCAGACCAGCTTATCGCCAAAAGAAAGAATACTTAATGCCAAAAATTCTTTTTTCGCTCGCAAATCGGAGAAAAATCATAATAAGCATCTAGTCGTGATCGATGATGTCATGACGACTGGTGCGACTTTAGCGGCTTGTTGTTCAGCATTGTTTGATCAAGGTTTTATCAATGTTGATGTATTAACTTTGTCGCATGGTTAATTATGGCGCTGTTTAGTAAACCAGTATATTCCACTATCTCGGTCAAAAAGCGGGATATTCCGCCTGGGATGTGGACGAAGTGCCCGATCAGCGGCGAGATGATATACAACAAGGACCTCGAGAAGAACAACATGGTGGCCCCCAGGAGTGGGTACCATTTTCCGTTAAATGCCAAACAAAGGGTACAGTTACTGTGTGATTCCGGGTCATTCCGTGAAATGTGGAAGGAGTTACATACCGTTGATGCGCTGAATTTCGGTGGTGATGGACGATACCTAGAGAAATTACGGAAATATCAGGAAAAAACGAAGCTTAATGATGCTGTATTGGCTGGTTCAGCAAGGATCTCCGGTATCCCGGTAGCGTTTGCGGTTATGGACTTTGGATTTTTAGGAGCCAGTATGGGGTCTGTTGTCGGTGAACTGATCACCCGTACGATCGAGCTCGGGTTGAAAAAAAAGATGCCGGTTATACTTGTATGTGCATCGGGAGGTGCGCGTATGTATGAGGGAATCTTGAGTCTGATGCAGATGGCAAAAACATCGGCCGCACTTGCACGTCTGAAAGAGGAAAACGTACTATATATACCGATTTTAACAAACCCGACGATGGCAGGTGTGATGGCAAGCTTCGCATCTCTCGGTGATATAATTCTCGCTGAGCCAGGTGCATTGATTGGATTTGCTGGACCGCGTGTAATAAAAGAAACCACGCATCAAGAACTTCCTCCGAATTTTCAAACCGCAGAATTTCTACTTGAGCATGGTCTCATCGATCAAATTGTGCCGAGAAATGAAATGAAAGCACGATTGCACTATTTCTTAAAGATGTTCGGATATGAGCGTCGTCCTACTAAGTGAGTTGATCGAAGGGTTGCGCGCAGATGTCCGAAATATCGATACATCTATTGCGATCTCTTCAATTGGCCATGATTCGCGGAGTGTACAAAGTACAGGTAATCCAATATTTTTTGCGATTCGTGGGAATCATGTGGATGCAAATTTATTTATTAGCGATGTGTTACAAAAAAATCCGAATACGATCGTCATAAGTGAAGATCCCGAGCTTTCGAGAGGAATAGTTGTTGAAGATTTATCGCTGAGTATGGCGATTATTGCGCGTCGTTTTTTTCACGCTCCGGATAGGTCGATGGATATTATCGCTGTCACCGGTACAAATGGTAAAACAACCATTGGTTTCCTCACCAGACATCTGTTAAATTCTCGCTCTAAAGCCGGGTTGTTAGGTACGATTGAGTATGATCTTGGCGATGGCAATGTCATAGAAGCAATAAACACAACGCCATTAGCACCTGATTTTTATTATTTCTTGGATCAATGTAGGAAGAATGGCTGCCAGAGCGTGGTATTTGAAGCCAGCTCGCATGCGATTGACCAGAACCGGATACATGATGTTTCGCTAAAAGTCGCAATTTTTACGAATTTATCACAGGAACATCTGGACTACCATCATACATTGGAGCAATATTTTTTAACAAAATCAAAGCTGTTTGATGGTCAAAACGGTGAAATTCCGCGATACTCTGTGATCAATATCGATGATCCATACGGTAAACGCTTGATTAAGCAGCTTACTGATAATGATCAAGCGGTGCTTTCATTTGGGGAATCGGAGGATGCTGATTTTCAGATTGTAAATATCCAAGAAGATGTATTTCGTGGAGCGCGTTTCGGGATAAAACATGACGGAGTGATTGACATGTTTAGTACCCATTTATTTGGGCGGCACAATATTTCAAATGCTGCAGCTAGTATTTGTGCAGCATATTGTACCGGTTTGCAGATGGATGATATAAAAGATGCGCTGGCGGATTTTACAAATGTACCTGGACGCCTGGAGCGCATGGTATTGAAGAATGGAGCTGTGGTCTTCATCGATTACGCACATACCCCGGCTGCGCTCAAAGTTGTGTTGAGCGTACTTCGTCCACATATTACCGGTCGTTTAATTACCGTATTTGGGTGTGGCGGGGATCGTGATCGCACGAAGCGTGCACCGATGACCAATGTTGTTACTTCATTATCAGATTATACAATTGCGACTGCGGATAATCCACGCTCAGAACCACTTGAGCAGATTTTTAGTGATATGAAAGCTGGGATACACGATGGTGCTAATATCGAATTTATTGATGATAGGTATTTAGCAATTGCGTTTGCAATCAATTTATCACATGCTGGAGATGTTGTATTGATCGCTGGTCGCGGGCATGAGAATGGTCAAAAAATTGGCGATCGAGTTATTCACTTTAATGATAAAGAAGTTGTAAAAGAATTGGATGCTTAATCTTGATTATCTTGATTCGTCGCTGGGGTACTGGTTGGATGATAAACGCCCACTATGTGTGTCTCGTTTTTGCAATGATACAAGAATTTTACAGCCAGGAGAGTGTTTTTTGGCGATCCATACCGATCGTCGAGACGGGAATGAATTTTTAGGAGCAGCGAAAGATCGAGGTGCAGCGTGTGCGTTTGTCGATTACCCTCAGACAAATATAGATATCCCACAATTTGTATGTAAAAATACGCTCCGTACACTGGAGAAATTTGTACGAATCATCAGACAAAAATTCCGATATCCAATCGTAGCTGTGACTGGAAGTATGGGAAAAACATCCACAAAGGACCTGTTAAGCCTCTTACTCGGAGTTGAGAATAACAAAACATTGCTTAATGCGAACAATGTATTGGGAATTTTGATGACCATGGCGTGTCTGGACCTATCCGAGAACCACGCCGTTATTGAGATCGGAATCGATGAGCTTGGACATATGGATGAACGTTTGCAGATCGTTCAACCGACGGATGTGGTCATAACCGGTGTTTGTGGTGTGCACGTTAGTACCCTTGGTGATGAAGAAAGTATCGCGCGTGAGAAGTGTCGATCTGCGGAATATGTTATCAAAAATCATGGTAAATGTATATTTCCAGAGAACCTGTTGCGGTTTAACTGTTTTAGATCGGTGCAACATTCCTGCATAGTGCCGAGTACCGGTGCATCTGGTAGAGTTCACTATTCTATCGCCCAAAATATACCTGAGCGCATGATGGTATTATCAATCGATGATATGAGGTATCAATTACCGATCCCGTACAATATGAGCGATGGAATGATCGATAATCTCGTATTGTCGGCATCGTATGCACTTTTATCAGGAATATCGATAGATGTTTTGAATGAACGGTTGGTTCATTGGCAACCATCTTATATCCGTGGATCGATAATCGAACGTGGTAAATGTACATTTTATGCCGATTGTTATAACGCAAATCCTGGGTCATTTGAGGATTCTTTGAAAAATTTTGACCGTCTATTTCCCCATGATTCGCGACTATTTGTTATCGGATGTTTCACCGAAGATGCTGTTGGTGAGGTATGTACATCTGAAAATCGTAAAATTGGTAACGAATTACCATTACGTCCAAACGATACTGTGATCGCGCTTGGGGAACAAACAGAAGCGATCCAAAAGGGCATCTTAGAAAATGACCCTCAATTTGAGTATAATTTTCTACAAAATCCGGATAATTTGGCAGAGATAGTCAAAAACTTCGTCGGGGTAATCTACCTCAAAGGACATCATTTCTACCATCTTGAGCAGCTGATCACATAGAACCTCGCAACTATGGAGCGGTCTTGAAGTGAAGTTTGATGAAATTTTTCATTTCATCTTGTCCAAGACGTTGTTTAAGCTCAATTGCTTGTTCTGTAACTGCCTTGCTCGCTCCCTTCATCAATGTAACACCCGCTAATTTTGATAATTCCTGCATCTGATGTACATATTCCGCACGTGCAATTATTGATGCTGCTGCGACTACCGGGTCACTCTCAGCTTTTGTTTGTGTACGCAAATCAAAGGTCGGATCATTCAGCATGGTCTGTACAATAGGTTGCTTTGAAAATTGGTCTAACATTCCCCAAGGTACACGATGTTTCGCCAGTGCATTTTTCAAGGAGCAACAGTGCATCCACCCCAATAAAATATTCATATTGCTATGAAACTTTGTGTATAACTCATTGTATTTTGCCATCGATACGCACATCAACTCTACAACACACCCGGTTTCTTTAATTTTATCTGCGAGTTGTAAGATCACTCGATCGCTGCTTACCTGTTTGCTGTCCTTTACCCCAGCTGATAAAAATTTCTCGATTTGGTCATGATCTGCGATCACACAAGCGGTGATCAGTGGTCCAAAAAGATCGCCCTTCCCGCTTTCATCCATCCCGGCGTGTTCCTCAAACCACTCGTTGTGCAACACTTCTTCATATCCCAGTGCGGCTTGTTTAAGGATATACGGTTCCAACACAAACTGTACAAAATCTTCGGTTTTTTTTCCCTGTACGACCAACTTGTGGCTCTTGTATACAACGATGTTAGTATACTGGTTGCGAAAAGCGAATCTACTGTATGCGACGTTGTATCTTTCCCACTGATTCTCGCTCAGCCAGTCAAGAAGCTCATCTTCCTGAGATTCATCCAAAACAGTAGTGTAGATCGTACGCGGCGTTGCTGATGAGCTCATTTATCTTTAGCGACCGATTGTTCAAGCTGCATTTGAAAAGATAGTTCCTCCCCATCGCGCAAAACGGTGATCTGCATGTTGTCCCCAGGACGCGAAAAGAAGAGTGCATTGTGCAGATCTTCACGATATTTTATAGCAAAATTATCCATGGCAACTAGTACATCCCCAGCGCGTAATCCGCAGCGTTCGGCACTGGAATCATGCAACACACGCGAGATAACGATTTGTTGCCCAGTGCTGACCTTATATTCCGCATGAATCTCGATACCTAGTGAGCTATACATCACGATACCGACATTCATGATATCGTCATATGCACGTTTTATCGCCCGTCGAGGGAGAATAAAGCTAGAACGTAGCTCAGGTAATGCTGCCACCATCATACCGATTAGTTGCCCATCGAGGTTGAACACCGGTGCCCCACTTTCGCCACCACAAAATTCGATGTCGCTACGTAAATATGTGGTCACGAACACGTGTTCACCGTAAGAAATATTCTTACCAACAATGTTACCGAGCGCTGGAGCTGGATCAAGTTCCAATCTACAGCCAACAAATATCGCGAAATCACCAGTATTAGCGATTTCATGATCATCCACAGGGGTTATATCTACAGCATCAAAGGCTTCAGGTGGCTGTAGCAACCGGACAACAGCGATGTTTAAAGCAGGGTCATACCCTACACACTCTGCGGCGTATGATAACCCGAGATATTCGACCCACAAAACATGAGCAGTGGATACAATCGATGCAGCGGTGACGACATGTGCGTGATCAGATACAAAAAAACCGCTGCCAGACAATACTGCCTGCGAATTATTCGCATCTTGATCCCCTTCTTCGTTTTGATTATTGTGGATGCCGATAACACGTACAACAGCAGTCTTTCTTTGATTGAACACGTCTCTGACACAATCTCTCCACAAAAAACGATCAACAGGTTTATCAGCAAGCTGAGAAAAATCTTCCTCTACGATCTGCTCGTTTCCAAATAACGGGCATGTACCCAGCGAGACCCCCAATACTACCAGAAAAAATAAATTACGGACTCCCCAAAACATCTTCTAATAAGTCGCTGCATTCGTGGTAATGGCATCACATACGTATCCAACACCTCGGCCATTGAAGCTCAAGCTAGATCCCTGGTCAGACAAAAATGAACGATCTGGCATCAATACGTCACAGACGTATGATCGTGAAGAATTGTTGGCAACATCGACGATCTTATCGTAATATTGCTCATTATCAGCGCTCATCATATACCGAATAGACGATGCACCTACTACACACAAAGATACAGCTGTCAATGTATAAGCCAGCTTCTTGCCAAAAATGATGTGCCACCAATTGCGAAACGATCTCTGTTTAGTACCAACAATGGCCGCTAATTGCTTCTGTTCAAGCCCGCGCTCAAACTGCTGCCATCTTCTAGCATCTGGGCGTTCTAAACGTTTAACCTGCAGCAAGGCATGCAAACGTGCGTCACTACTGTCATCAAATCGTTTTTTCATTGTATGTAATCTTTCAAATATACCTTAAGTTGCTCTTTGGCGTAGTGCAGACGCGACCGCACAGTTCCCTCTGAGCACTTTAAAATAGCGGCTATCGCGGCATGATCCAACCCCTCGATTTCGTACAAGACCACGACGACCCTATGCTTGTTTGACAATTTTTGTAAAGCAATGTTCAATTTTTCTTGTAATTCTTTTAGAAAAATTGACCTGTCCTCGCCGTTCTTCTCAAAAATATTGTTCTGCTCACATATCGATTCGACCCCATCTTCCTGCATTTTATCAAAGCTAAAGAACCTACGAACCCTATTTTTACGGACAAACGACAGCGCAGTATTTACTGCTATCCGGTACAACCAGGTATAAAACGCCGACCGTCCCCGGAATTTATTTATTGATTGAAATGCTTTTATAAAGCTGTCTTGTGTTAAATCTAAGGCATCTTCTTTATTGGAAAGCATGTTATAGATAACAGAGTACAGCCGATCTCGATATTTATTGACCAATATCCCAAATGCTTCGGTGTCGTGAGCACGTACACGTTCAACCAGCTGAATATCATCGCTATCGGAGACATCTAGCTCCGAAGCTTGATCATTGGTAAATGTACCGCTCGCTGCGTCCATCATCTCTCAATATAAATTTTATTTGCAACTAATCAAGAATGGATTATTCACCGCTTCGTGAAACTACCGTTGAGCGTCGCTATTATAGCCTCAAATGAAGAAGATAATATTGAGCGCTGTTTGCGTTCAGTTTCTGATCTTGCATCTGAGATTATCCTTGTTCTTAACGATAGTACGGATGGGACCTGCAGCTTAGCAAAATCCTTTAACGCAAAGGTATACCATGAGCCCTGGCACGGATTCTCCGAGCAAAAGAACATCGCTGCACGATACTCTTTACAAGAATGGATATTATCGTTAGACGCCGATGAAGAACTTGATGATGTCCTCAAGCAATCAATTCGAAAATTTATTCTGGCAAATGATGAGCGATACCACGGTGCATATTTTTCACGCCGCACGTTTTTTATGGGGCGCTGGATAAAACATGGTGATTGGTCGCCAGATTACGTCACACGTCTCTTTCGTTCAGAACGCGGTAGGTGGTCCAATGAACCGGTGCACGAGCGATTGATAGTACTCGGGGATACAAAAAAATTGAAAGGACATCTGTTGCATTATTCTTACCGTTCGGTAAAAGAGCACATGTATAAAAACCTAAAATACGCCGAGCTTAATGTTCTTGCCAGGAAACATAATTCTTGGAGCATATTTTTTCACTCATTTTGGAAATTTTTCCGCGGATATTTCCTCAAGCTTGGATTTTTAGACGGTTTTGCTGGCTTTTATGTTGCGTCCATGCAGGGATTTTTTACATTATATAAGTATATAT
>JAIDVZ010000180.1 GCA_029059365.1 Opitutales bacterium
TAATAAAATTTTTAAATCCGTTGTCGGGAGTAGGTGACGATACTATCGAGGACGGAATGTTACCTGCATCTGTAGCATTGCTATTTATCGGTTGTTCAATACCCTGTATTTGATTTGATGTTAAATTTATGGTTTGGGAAATGCTTAAGTCTTTTGATGATGCAGCATGGTCAGTATTTTCTTGCCCCTTGTCTGCAGCATTAACGTTTGTATCACCGTCAGATAATGTACCGCGTTCTTTTAAATTTTTTAGGACCTCGTTGTTTCCGGTTCGTATTGATGGGGAACTATTTCTTCTAGGTTGCTTAAAAGATGGCAGAGGCAATCTCTGAGGATTGTCACTTGATACTGGGCCTGAGCTCTTTGCGTCCACGAAAAATTTCCATTTAAAATTTTAATTAAAGTTAATCTTTTTTTATTTATTTTTTACATAAAATTTATTTTTTGACGATATTCGTAAGTTACGATATTTCTTGGTAGTGTCCGCCTTTGTCGTTACCAGTGTGATATACCCAAATAGCGTCTTTTAATAAGTCACAGATGTGGTCTGAATCAGTGTAATGGTGCATTTCAGCGTCTCCATTAGGCAAGCGAAGAAAGAAAGACCCAATTGTGCTTTCTTTGGAGCCTGGATTGTATTCTGAGAAAACAGCGATTTTACGGTTAAGATACATCGATATCCATTTCCCTTCTTCTCCACAGACGTCCAAATCCTGATGTACTGTGTCTAAGTCCTTAATTGCTCGTTCCTCCTTGGGAATATCCCTGAGAAGAGCGGTGTACTTGCTAATCTTTTTTTCACGTTCCTCTTTTTCTGATTGTGAAGAAACCTGTTGATTTACAGCATCTTTTAGCTTTTTTTCTACATCTGCTTTATATGTATCAAATCTCTGTTTTGCGAAATTTGCTGTGTTATGCCTAAATTCCACCATATATTTGAATTTATTAGAGTCGGTTATGCCCATTTGTTGATACTGGGGTAATTGATATATGATGGAGTAAATCAAACAGTCTCCATCACCACCGCGTTCTCGGTTTTCCTTATGTAACTCCTCGTATATAAAGCTTCGTTGTGATTGATATTGCTTCGCTGGGGATAAACATTCCGAATCTGGTGAAATAGATTTTTTTGCTATGTTGAGATCAGGATTCGCTTTAGCTTGATGTTCAGTTAAAAATTTTTCCCTCAGTCTATGCCTCTGTATTAAGAATGGAGGAATGATCTGAGTTTTATCTTGGATTGCGATCTCTGGTTGTTTGAGATTGTCTTTTATCGAGACAGATGTTAAAGGCTCAGCCGAGATAGTAGCTTCAACCTTGGGTTTAGTAGTTACCGTGTTCATGTGAATGAATTGTAAATTTTGTAAAAAAACAGTCAATGAAAGTTTTCCGATTTGCTGAAGTTGGTAGTACGAATGATATCGCTTTTGAGAAATTGAGCGCTGGTGAAGTTCCGCCGTTTGCGATATCTGCCGAATCCCAATCAAAAGGTCGTGGACGCCATGGTCACACTTGGATAAGTGAAAAAGGGAATTTGTTTTTGTCGTTTGCTCTAAATCCTAGCGATATTTCAAAAGAGGGATTAGGGATTTTCCCCCAGTGTTTTGCACTGTTGTTTGTTGAAAATTTGCAAGCTTCGGTACAGATAAAGTGGCCAAATGATATTTTTTTTAACAAAAGAAAGGTTGGAGGGGTCCTGTTGGAAACAAAATTTGAAAAAATGCAGCTTAAGCACGTAATATTTGGTGTCGGGGTTAATGTTTGTAGTGCACCTGATGTAAAAAACGTAGCTGGATACGCAGCAGGGGTACTACCGATGAGCGAAGATATGAATTCCGTTGAAAAGGTTGAAAATCAACTAATTGCAACCTTAACAAGAGCTCTTTCTTTGGCGCGTGAAAAAAAAATGTCAGATTTTTTACAAAAAAATTGGCCAAAATATGATATTTTTTATGGCCAAAAAATCTTTATCAGGTCAAATGGGCAAGAATTTTGCGGAATTGATGTTGGGGTTGATGCGAATGGAGCGCTGATGATCAAAGATGAAAATGGTGGTCTGCACTATTTTAATTCTGGAGAGTCAGAAATTATAATTGACTGTTGGTAGTTGCATTTATACATTGTTAAGCCTAGTTGGTGAATGTTTTTATGAAAAAAGAGAATAAAGCAAGGCAGGTTTGCTTATCATTTCTGTTGGGAATATCTATCGTTTTGTGCGGTTGCGGTAAGGCCGATTTGCTATCGAACATTAGTGAAGAAGAAGCTAATGATGTGATGTCAATTTTACAGCAGGCTAATTTACCGGCTACCAAGAAAGCAGGTGCGGAATCCACATGGACTGTTGTTATCAATGATGTTAATAATTTTTCGAAAGCAGTCGAATTGCTGAAATCCAAAGGATTCCCTAAGGTAAATTTCGATAACGTAGGAAAGATTTTCCAAAAGAGTGGACTAGTATCTTCTCCGTTGGAAGAACGTGCACGTTTGATGTATGCAATGGCAGAAACAATTTCGGAAACATTGAGTGAGATTCCGGGGGTATTGACTGCCAGGGTGCATGTTGTGTTGCCAGAAAATGATCCATATGCAGAAGGAAATATTCCCTCATCTGCAGCGGTCTTTATAACGTATCGGGCGGAAGCAAACGTTGAAGAATCTGTACGTGAGATTAAGTATTTGGTGACGAACAGTATTCAAGGGCTATCTTATGATAGAGTCTCTGTGGCATTGTTCCCGGTAGCGTTTCAAGATGTTGTCGATAAGGGACAGGCAACAAACCTTGTATCATCATTCGGTATCATGATATCTCCTGATTCGGTTACACGATTATGGTCAATTATCGGAATATTAGCATTATTACTGTGCGCGGCAGCTGCTACGGCAGTATTTTTGGGATATCTCCATTTTCATGGTATACATTCTACGCGACGTGGAAAAGATGATGCTCCGGTTGCTGTTCAACTAGACGTAAAGCAACCAGAGGCAAAGGCTGGTGAAGATCAGGTAGAGGATGAAAATTCCGATGACGAAGGTTCTTTGGGATCGGTTGAATAGGTAACATCGTGAGACAAAGATGAGCACCGATTATGCACAGATATTGAAAGAAACGGTATGCTCCGATATTCTATTGTTTAAGTATTGGTACGATTTTCAGTTCAATATTGAGCAGTATATACCTGCTGATCAGATGCAATCTTTGATGTGCGATTATCCTGATAATGTCCGTACCGTCATGTTAAAAAATCCTGCTGTGCGGGCAAAATTTAAAGCTGCGATTTTAAAGGCATGTCAGTTAGATGTGGAGCTTGATTATGATGTATCTTCTCCGGTGCTGCCATATGCTATACTTTCACCACATACGATTAAGCGCTTGATAGTGGTCCTTGGTGCGTTGGTATGTTACAGCGATATCGCTAAAATTATTGGCAAAAGTCAATTAGATGAAATATGTGGATTGATTGGCCGTGATGTATATATTTTTGTGATCAAGCGGTCCTTATTATTTTGGAAAAAAATCCCTACACTTCAGGAACAGAATCATGGTTGGAAATTAGGGCAACGTATCCAAGCATGTGGTAAAAAGGTATTTGAGTACGTTATCCATGGTTTACCAGATTCCGTAATTAAGCGGTTAAATTTGAGAACTGCTATGAATTTTAATGGTGGTACAGATGTAGCAGAGCAGGATTTTACAAAATCTTTAGGGCTCGCGAAATATGCTATCTCTAATTTTTTTGCAGATGACGAAGGAGCGCAATTATGCTTAAAATAAAGCTCGAAAAGTTTGATGTTAAAGTTGGTAAAATTTTAAAGAAGCAGGACTATGCAGCTACGATTTCTGCCAAGGCGATTGTTTCTGAAGCAGAAAAGGAGAAAGAAAGTATTTTAAATTCAGCTGATGCCGAGAGTGCAAAAATAATAGCATCAGCTAAAGAGGAAGCAGAAAAGATCGTAACAGATGCTAAGGCCGTATACGAATCTGAAAAAGAGCGTGGCTATGCTGATGGTATGGCGAGCGGGAAAACGGAGATGGCCAATCAGTTGATGGCATTGGCAACAAAGAATGCGGATAGCTTTGCTAAGATGGAAAAAGATGTTACCGATGTCGTTGTTCGGGCAATAAAAAAGATCATTGGTGATGTTGATAAAAATGAATTGATAACGAACGTGGTGAAAAATGCGCTGAAGATGATAAGGTCGCAAAAACAAGCAACGTTGAAAGTTGCTCCGTCGGAAGCTGCATTTTTACGTGAAAAAGTCACCGAGTTGATGAAAGACACGCCGAACTTAGAATTTTTGGATATAGTATCAGATGCTCATCTTAACCCCGGTTCATGTTTATTAGAGACGGATTTGGGTGTGATTGATGCCAGTATAGATGTGCAGATTGCTGCTATTGAAAAATCTATAGGACGAGGAATAAATGGATAACGATCAAGAGTCTCCATACGGGTATATTACCGATATTCTGGAACGTGATCTGGAAGATTCATCATTTGTTCAGGTCAAGGGTAAAGTTTTACAGGTTGTTGGTACGATCATTAAGGCTTCCGTTCCCGGGGTAAAAATTGGTGAACTTTGTTCATTAAAAAACCCATGGGAAGATAGTGAATTATTGGCTGAAGTGGTTGGGTTCTCAAAGCAGGCTACCTTATTAACTCCACTGGGAGATATGCGTGGTTTGTCCCCATCAACAGAAGTTATTCCGTCGGGTAAGGTGCATATGGTACCGGTTGGTGATGCCTTGCTTGGACGTGTAGTAGATGGGCTCGGCCGGCCATTGGATGTCGAAAAAAATGGACCACTAAAAACAACTGAATTTTATCCGGTATATAACGATCCACCAAATGCTATGTTAAGAAAACCAATCGATAAGCCACTTGCACTTGGAGTACGGGCATTAGATGGTTTATTAACTTGCGGTGAGGGACAAAGGATGGGTATTTTTGCTGCTGCAGGTGGTGGTAAAAGTACCTTGCTCGGTCAAATAATCAGAAACACTGAGGCTGAGATTAATGTATTGGCACTTGTCGGGGAACGTGGACGTGAGGTTCGTGAATTTATTGAAAAAGATTTGGGTCCGGAGGGATTACGGCGCTCAGTATTGGTAATTTCAACATCTGATCGTTCGTCAATGGAGCGCTTGAAAGCCGCTTATGTAGCTACTGCAATTGCGGAATATTTCCGTGATAAAGGGAAAAAAGTTTTATTTATGATGGATTCAGTTACCCGTTTTGCGCGTGCTCAGCGTGAAATCGGGCTGGCCGCTGGTGAACCACCGACCAGACGTGGGTTTCCACCATCAGTATTTGCGGCATTACCACAGTTGATGGAGCGCGCCGGACAATCAGAAAAAGGGTCTATTACAGCGCTTTATACGGTCTTGGTTGAAGGTGATGATATGACTGAGCCTATTGCTGATGAGACTCGTTCGATACTTGATGGTCATATTATTTTATCACGCAAATTAGCGGGCATGAATCATTATCCGGCAATTGATATACTTGCCAGTGTTAGCCGTGTATTTAACCAGATTACCGATGAGCGTCATAGAAAAGTGGCTGCAAAGTTACGTACAATATTATCAAAATATCAAGAAGTTGAGCTACTTGTGCGTATCGGAGAATATAAACGTGGCGCTGATAAAGTAACAGATGAAGCAATCGATCGCATCGAAGCAGTTAACAATTTTTTGAAACAGGGACTGCATGAGTACGACGGGTTTTTGACTACAGTCGATAAGATGGCGCAAGCGGTTGGAATGTAATGGTAAAATATGTTTTAGATGATATTCTCAAAGTGCGCAATTTTCGGAAGGATATTGCCGAGAGGAATTTTACACAAGCTCAGCGTTTAGTAATAGAGGCCGAGGAAAATGTAAAACGTGCCGAAGGAGCATTAAAAGAATTTCAAGCATTTATAGTTACCGAAACGGACCGACTATATAAGCAAGTGATCAAAAGAAAGGTGAAAAGAGGAGCTGTGGATAGCTTGAATGCTGCCCTTAGGAATTTGAAAAACCGTTTATTTGACCACGAAAGGACCGTGGAAAATGAGAAGGAAAACTTAGAAAAAGCAAAAAAAAACGCTGAGGAAAAACATAAAATATTGATGGATGCTAATAAAAATATCGAAAAGCTAAACTCTCATAAAGAAACTTGGATGAAAGAAGCTTTAAAAGAAGAGGAAATGGCTTCAGATAAAGAATTAGAAGAATTTACTGGTAAAAAATTAGGTAATTGATAGCTTAGAGTGGGGTATGGTTATGGTCAAGATCGATAGAACGAAAGAATCAATCTCTGAATCTTCCAGAGGGAGAGATGATGGATTACGCAGGGTAAACGATGACGAAGTGTCCAGATTTAATGCTGTATTTTCCAAAAAAAGATCTTCTGATAAACATAAAAATTCTAAAGAGGATGAGAATGATGAGGATATTTCGAAAAATCGTGGTGCTTTAGGCGGCTCTCTATCAGATGTTGAGGTAAAGAACAATAATCAGAATTCTGATGCATGTGCTGGCGTCGTACCCGGGGATACGATTCTCAAAAATTTGCATAAATCCAGTGAATTTCATCACAGTGAAAGTATAAGTGCATATGCCGCAAAGACAGAGGCGATACAAACAATCGGTGGTAAGATTGTGGAGCGTATTATCGCCTCAAATGAGGCACTGAATGCCAAGCAAGAGGTCCGCATTTTTTTGAGAGATGATATATTACCGCAAACGGAAATTAGGATTACAAAGGAAGGTACCGATATTTTGGAGGTGGATTTTTATACCCGTTCGGATACTTCAGCTGCATTTTTGTACGCTAATCAAGTTGGGTTGCGTGATCATTTACTGAATAATTTGAACAACATTAGGGATGTTGAAATCGATATACACCGAGAATCGGCAGATAACGAGCCAGGCGATGGTCGATCAAAACAGGAATATGTCGGTGATTATGACGATGATAATGATAAGAATAAAAAGGCCTCCAAAAAGGAATGATTTTTATTGTATCTGAAAAATAC
>JAIDVZ010000181.1 GCA_029059365.1 Opitutales bacterium
TACTTTGATCGTTAAAGTTTCTTATCAAATTGCTTCATTTTTTTGACCAACTCAGGTAAGTACTTCCGACAAGCTAAGTACTTGGTCGCTTCATAGTAAGGCATCGCCGGGGAGCCGCGTAAAAATGATCCCGCTGGGCAACTAGCCTGTATGCCAGATTGTCCACCAGCCATGGTGCGCGCTCCAATGGTGATGTGTCCAGCGATACCAGATTGTCCGCCGATAACCACGTAATCTTCAAGCGTGGTACTACCTGCGATCCCGACTTGCGAAACAATTAAACAACATTTACCTATGTGTACATTGTGCCCGATTTGTACAAGATTGTCTATCTTTGTGCCTCGACCAATCACAGTTGAACTGAAACGTGCGCGATCGATAGTGGTATTCGCTCCGATCTCAACATCATCTTCAATAACCACATTCCCGATTTGTGGAATTTTCTCATGTACCCCACCAACAGTCTCATACCCGAATCCATCAGAACCGATTACAACCCCTGGATGAATTAAAACATGCTGTCCAATGATACATCCATTCATAATTTTTACTCCAGGGCGCAGCTCTGAGTGCATGCCAATCTTCACGTTATGCCCTACGTAACATCCTGCAAAGATAACAACGTCATTACCAATCTCAACATCATCCTCGATAACAACATTTGGGCCAATCGATACATTCTTACCGATTTTCGCACTCTTTGAAATCACAGCAGAAGGATGTACTACACATGGATGTTTTTTGCTGTTTTTTGCTTCAACGTCTCTGCATATCAATCCAAACGCATAAGATGGATTATCATACACCAAAAAACATTGCCCATCACAGGGCGAGTCCGTAATTTTTTCGCTCACCAACACAACCGAAGCCTGGGTGGCCCGCAATTGCTCGTGATACTTCATATTTCCTAAAAATGCCAAATCACCTGTTCGAGCATGTGCTAAATCACAAATCCCGGTAATCTGGCAACTGGTATGGCCTATGATTTTTTTCGGTGACGTTATATCGCATATATCCTTGAGAGAGTAGCTTATACTGAGCATAAAAAAATCCTGCAAATTCCACATCTGCAGGACAATACAAAAATAACTAAAATTTATCGCTTACTTTTTGAATTCAGCTCTTCAGTCACCAAATCACTGATATCTGTAGCCTCATCGTTGTATATTGCGTTAGCCAAAACGATATCTGCTTTTTTGGCCTTAGCAACTTTCGAGACAGCTTTTTCAAAAGCTTTACTTTGCTCCGTAATTTCGTTTTGTCTGCGTCTGCTCAATTTCTCATTAAGATCTTTGCGAAGTTGACCAAATTCGATATCCTTCTTGCGCATCTCTTCTAACTTGGCATTCGCTTCATTTTTGAACTTATTACGTGCAGAATCTGTTAAATTAGTATTATCAGCTTTTGCTTGCAGTTCTTTTACCGTGTCACTGATTTTAACAAGCTCTTCGTACATTTCTCTCAGCTCTTTATCAGCAGCAGAGACCGATTCTGCATATGCTGCCTGGGCGGCCTTCGCTTTGTCGTAATTCTCAAACACCTTTTGTATGTCTACGGTCAGAATCTTTTGATTACTTGACCATGCACACAATGGGGCAGCTAACGCACAACTCGACAATAATACACTCACAAACTTTTTCATACCTAATTTAATTAAAGATTAAAGTTCCGGCAATATTGCATATTACATTTAAAATGCAACTTTTTTTACAATTAATCATAAAATTTTAAATTATACTTGACCGAAAAATGCTGCAAAGCTATGATTTCAGCACATGGTTGTAAATAGAACAGGTCAAAGGAGCGTTCGTTGATGGACAAATTTTCTTCGATATTAACAAATTTTGCAAATAAGATAAACCTGGGGGGCTTGCGTATTGATCCGTCTGGGTATTGCTGCTTAGATGTGGACAATGGCACATTGGTGCACATAAAATATGATAATAAGCGCGATGGTCTGATTTTGATATCTGAGATCGGTGAGTTACCCTATATGAATCGAGCTGCTATAATGCGATATCTTCTTCGTATGAATAATGATGCCAATGAGACGAAGGGGATGACGTTATCGTTTAATACAGAAAGCGGGAAAGCTGCACTTGGGTATCAATATCCCCTGCGTTTTTTGACAAACGAAGGATTTGAAGAGGTCTTCAAAATGTTTATCGACGAGGTCAAGAGATGGGTATCCCGCTTAGAAGGGTTCGTACAAGGTCAACTTCCAGAAGGAGAAGAATCGACACTCAGTGAACAACCAACAACTGATCAATCCAGTAATACTGACTTACCACCTCAATTCATGATCGGAGCATAGGAAGAAAAGAATTTATATCCCTATTTTAAGCGCCGCTTGTCGGTGCTTTTTTATTTTCCAAAAACTGAGAAAATAGATCTTGTTCACTTGAGATGGACAAATCTCCAGCTTTCAAGTAGAATTGTACACCAGCCACACCGCGAGCTACTATAAATGGGCAACTCTCGCTCCCCTCCCCCATCAATAAAGGAGATATTCCAGCCAAACAATCTGCTATATTGACTTGCGAAATCCTCATCGGTCGGCCAAACAAATCTTTTTCACCGATACAACTAGATACAGGTACGAACCCAAAACTTGCTTGTGAAATACCAACTGTACCAGTACGCATCGGTAAAACCCGGCTATCAACAGATAAAATTCCAAGATTTTTTATACGATTTTTTTTACATAAGAAAGAATGAATCTCACTTAATAAATCACCAACATCTCGTGGCCATAAAATATAATATCCACAACCGTTGCTCTCATCAACTCCACTGTTTGGCACAAATGCACGATCTTTTATGGTCACACATGGATCTGCAACCGGGCCAAACACTACATCAGCTTCCTGCTGGATGATGTTCAGTTTATCTACTTCACCCTTTTTGATACACCTTCCTTGATGTATCGCCAAAACCTTAGATGCGATCAATAAAATATCTCCGTCAGTTAATCCTGACACTGATTCATCAAGGACAGAGAAAAGATCATCTTTTGGTGGTACCAAAACACGTGTCTTGATGGTGAAAAATTCAACCATTATTTGAAATATTCCACCAATCCAGACTGCGTAGCAGATAATGCTTTTTTGCCAGCCATCCAATTGGCCGGACAAACTTCACCAAATTTTTCAAAATGTTGTAGCGCATCAACCATGCGTATTGCTTCGTCAACACTACGGCCTAGAGGCATATTATTCACTACCATATGCTGGATTATGCCCGACTTATCGATCAAGAACAACCCTCTGTATGCCACCAATTCGCCTGATGCTTTTAGCTCCCCTGTCTCAATATCTTCCTCATATTGACCAGCCAATATACCATAATTTGCAGCAATCGTCTTATTAATATCGGAAACAATAGGATAAGTAACACCTTTGATACCGCCACGTTCTCTAGGGGTCTCCAACCATGCAAAATGGGAATATTCAGAATCCGTAGAACAGGCAACTAACTGAACATTGCGCTTCTCAAATTCTGCAATTTTATCCTGAAAAGCGTGCAGCTCCGTTGGACAAACGAATGTAAAATCCTTTGGGTAAAAAAACAACACCACGTATTTTTCACCAACATATTGCTTCAGCGAAAAATCGTTTACGATTGTTGCCCCATCTATTACAGCAGATGCAGTAAACTCCGGAGCTGATTTACCAATTAAAGTTTCCATAGCACGACCGCTATATCGATTTTAAAACCACAGTAAAGTAGATTTTTGTCGAAAAAAAGCTTTACTAATATTACAGAATGATGATTCTTGCGCCCATATCGAGATTTTATAAAGAAAAGAACTATGGGAAATTTGAAGAAGAAACGCCGGCTCAAGATGAATAAGCATAAAAGAAGTAAGCACATGAAGCTTAATCGGCATAAGAAGCGTTTATGGGGGAACTAGTTTTAGGTAAATATATTCAAAAAATGAGCCCAATTAATGGTGGTTGTTTCTTTAACTGCCATTTTTTATTGCCCTATCGACGTTCCTTAGCACCTACATATGTCAATAAAACTTGAAGTACTTGGTAGCAGCAGTAAAGGAAATTGCTACCTGATACAGACAGAAGAGACCAATGTTCTTGTTGATGCTGGTTTCTCCGGGAGACATATTGCCGAGATGCTATCAACTAAAAATCTATCGATTGAGAACATCCATGGCGTTTTTGTCACGCATGAACATAATGATCATTCCGCTGGAATTCGCGGTTTGAGCAAATTCGTTGGTATCCAGTTGTTTGCTAATCGACTAACCGCAGAAACAATAAACAAGAGGATAAACAAACAAGTACATTGGAACACCATATCTGATGGAGAACACTCACAGTTTCGTGATCTGGATGTAGTATGCTTTTCGCTGCCCCACGATGCAGTTGACCCAGTTGGATACGTTTTCACGAAAAAATATCATGACAGATGCGTGAAGATCTGTATCGCGACTGACCTCGGATATGTACCGAATGGACTGTCCAAATACACTGACGATGCTAACTTGCTGGTCTTGGAATCAAACCACGATTTACACATGTTAGAGATTGATACTAAGCGTCCAATTTATATAAAAAATCGCATTCGTGGTAAATATGGGCATCTATCAAACGATTCCGCTGCATCATTCTTGGCAACTCATAATACCTTGAATTGGCGTACAGTACTGCTCGCACATCTCAGTCATGACTGTAACAGTGTACCAGCGATCCGTAGTCTCCTTTCGAAATATAACCTACCAAAAACATTTAACATCGAGGTTGTTGATCCAAATGCCGAACAACATCCACCGGTATGGTTGAGTTAAATATCCACTACCGCACTTACAGGCGCATGATCTGACCCCAGCACATCCTGGTAAATATTGGCCGATATTAGCTTATTCTTAATCTTTGTGCTAAGTAAAATGTAATCAATTCTCCACCCTACATTTCTTGCTCGTGCATTTGCGCGATACGACCACCAAGAATACTGTTTAGCTTCTCCTGGATGTTTAAATCGGAATGAATCTGTAAAGCCAGATGCTAAAATACTATCAAATCCTCGGCGCTCCTGATCGGTAAATCCAGCAGAAAAGTGATTTTGTGCAGGATTCGCTAAATCGATCTCCTCATGAGCAACATTAAAGTCCCCACATGTGAGTACCGGCTTTTTAGCAGAAAGTGCACACAAAAGCTCCCGAAACTTAACATCCCAAACCTCTTCTCGAAACTTCAATCGTGCTAATTCTGTGCCGGAGTTTGGAGTGTACACGTTCAACACATAAAATGAATCATACTCCGCGAGTATCACACGACCCTCAGTAGGGTTAGTTAATGTATCGATTTCTAACGAAGTTTCCACATGCAGCGGCCTTATTTTGGAAAACGTCGCTGTCCCCGCATATCCTGGGCGCTTTGCAGAATTATAAAATCGTTGGTATCCTGACAACTCAAATTCAGGTATCTTATCTGGCGTGGCCTTTATTTCCTGTAAACATAAAATATCTGGCTGTAACTTATTAATGTTATCTATAAAGCCTTTCCCCAGTATCGCACGCAATCCATTAATATTCCATGAAACGATCTGCACCACGTCGCCGAGAATAAGAATATCTACCTACATTCAAGGAAATAAATTTTCACCAAATTTAAGAAGTCATATTGAAACTCATCTAGAAAATTTTACCGAAACATTTTCGAGTTATCAAAATCGCACTTCCTTTAAATTTTCCTTGAAAATAAGACTCCCATATTTACAAAGAATGGCGTTTGCTGACGGGCTCTTAGCTCAGTGGTTAGAGCAGGGGACTCATAATCCCTTGGTCGTAGGTTCGAATCCTACAGGGCCCACC
>JAIDVZ010000182.1 GCA_029059365.1 Opitutales bacterium
AAGAATTTTTGAATTTAAAATTTATAAACCCTGGTCCGCTAAGAGTGCACTGAAAATTATCAGTAATTTGGGGATCTTTTTGTAAATTGTTAAAAATTTCTTCGGCAATCATTCTCGGAGATTTTCCGATTGCTTTGGCATATCTTAAAACACCATTTGATTGAAGATCACCAAATCGCGGATCAGATGTCCTGACCTCAGGGGTAAAATTATCATACCCGCATTCCCTGGCCGATTGCTCGATCAACCCAGACAACCACTTGTCTACACTCATAGACACACGTAAATAAATTTATTAACCACCAGCAAGATAAATAATCCTGATATCTTAGCGTAATTGTCGTAATTTCGCATATGTTGGAATACCTGATTCATAGTTCGCTACATGTTCGCCAAGAATCAATGGTGCTGCATATTTGAAGAACGAAACGTCCACATCCTCTTCTTCGCTGTTATACCATCCTTCTGGAAATTCCTTTTTCTTACCGACCGTATTCGCGATATCAACACAACTAATCTCACTGGTATATTTTGCTCCTTCTGTACGTAAAAGAATGATCATCTTACCACTAACCATTCCTTCTATCGCCATCTTAGCCGCCCGCTGCGCACAAGCCGTGATCTCCTCAACATCGGTCATCGACAAAATCACACCCGCAAAATATTTCCAATCTGACAATTGAATCAGATCAACATCAAGCTCAAAATTATTTTGTACCACACGCTTCACATATTCGCCCGTAGAAATTCCAGAGGCAATATATTCTCCAGCACGGTTAGCCAAATTATCTCCAACCGCAATGACACATTCTCCGTTGGCCCTGATCGTTTTCTGAAGTTTGTTAATAAATACCTGCTCATCAAAAACATTTGCCAAAATAATATGCGGAGCACCTTGAGAATCATATCTTTTACGCGCTAATGCCGCACTGCCCAGTAACCACAAATCCGAACATCCGCTCAGTTCAACAATAGTAACTACCCCCGTCCCATGCTGCGACCTACTGGTCAATACTACGTTATTAAATAAAGTTGCGATATATTTTGCAGCTGAACCGTATCCCAAACAATGATCGGTCAACGGAAATGTATTACATGATGAAAAGGGGATTAATATCAACCTCAGTTCATACCCGAGAGTACCGATTGCTTCTTCTAATTTGACACAAAACTCTGCACTACCTTCATCCCCTAAGACAAACAAAAATTTAATCTCACTCATCTTCAAAATCTCGGCCGCATGAGCATATTCTTCGTCACTATAATCGGCAACACGGCCTCCTAACGCTGCACCCGGGGTGTGCATTAAGCTTTGAATATTTTTTTGCGATTGTGAAGCAAGGTCTATAAATTCACCACTAAGTAACCCATACATTCCATCGATGCATCCCAATACATCATCAACATTATCGTAATTTAACACCGAATTTATTAGCGCATTCAACCCAACATTCGAAACCGCAGACATCCCCCCAAACTGCATCACCAGCACATTTCCACTTAATTCTGTCATAAAACAATCCTTAACTCTTATCAAACTGACGATTTATGACACTTAACGCAATAGTTTTTACAAAAAAATCCCCCGACGTGACCTCACTAACAAAAACATCGCCCACATCGTAGCCAAAAAAGGCACCATGCCTTCGGCATGGCACCCTCATACAAATTGCAGTGACGAAAACACCCCAAAAAACTTGCGACCCTATACCAATGAGACACTCTTAGTCTATCTGAGACTGGACTATCAGTATTTCGCCACGCAACATTTGGACCTTTTCATCGATTCTTTGATTCACACTCGCAATTAGCGCCTCCAAGTTTCGAATCCTCAGATCCTTTTCGGCAACGCTTGCTTCCAAATTTTGAATCCTAAGATTCTGCCCGGCAATTCTCGCCTCTAAATTGGCAATCCGCTGTCCACGCTCAGAAGTAACCACTACCTGCACCTCAGCGGAGGCAGGAACCACGGCTTCAGCGTTAAAACTTACGTTATCTACATTCATCACCGGAACCAACCTTACTTGCTCATCCCCTGGAGCACTTGCACTTGCCAACCTAAACTTCGGACCTTATAACAGATGTCTGGATCTATATTCGCAACTTTTTGATCCACATTCGCAACTTTCTGATCTACATTCATAATTTTCTGGTCCACATTCGCAACTTTCTGATCCACATTCGCAACTTTCTGATCCACATTCACAATCCACGCTTGTAGACTCTTAATCTCCGAATCATTCTTCTGAATAAGTGCCACCAAATCGGCAATCTGCTGTTTATACTCGGAAACGACCGCCACCTGCACCGCGGTAGGGGCAGAAGCTACAGCGGGGGCCAGAACCACACCTGGAACCACGGCTTCAGTGTTAGGATTTACATTACTTACCTTCATGAGAACTTCCTTGTTTTTTCATAAAACACAAAATATCAGAGTCGACTCTGAAAAATCGGGGACAAAATAGTGACCTGCACACTTGCCAGTCAAATAAAAGTAGAATCTCAAAAAATTTTACACAAGAAACATTACGTTTCAAAAAAAAGGAACGTTTTGTTTAACCAATCAAAAAAAACAAAAA
>JAIDVZ010000183.1 GCA_029059365.1 Opitutales bacterium
AATATGTACTTTTGTTGACTAGTAAAAATGAAAATAAAAATTTCGTAGTTGTTATGTGTTCGGATTTAGCGGCGAAAAACGGATATTGTGCTGGAGATTTGGTCAAAGAATTATGTTCAAAGCATGGTGGCAAAGGGGGAGGTAATAAAACTTTTGCTATGGGTGGATTTTAACAATTGGGGGAAATATGTTACAAGCTGGTATCGTTGGACTTCCAAATGTTGGGAAAAGTACGTTGTTTAATGCGCTTACCCGGACTCGCAAGGCCGATGCTCAAAATTATCCATTCTGTACAATTGAGCCGAATATTGGGATAGTGGAGGTTCCAGATGGACGTGTTGAGCGTTTAGGTGAACTATCTAAAAGTGCAAAATTAGTACATGCTGCGATAGAAATCGTAGATATTGCTGGATTAGTGGTTGGAGCGAGTAGGGGAGAAGGACTTGGAAATAAATTTTTAGCCAATATTCGTGAAGTTGATGCTATCATACATGTTGTCCGTTGCTTTGAAGATTCAGATATTACGCATAGTTCTGGCAACATTGATCCGGTGCGAGATATCGATATCATTAATACCGAATTGATATTGGCAGATTTAGAATCTGTGACTTCTCAACTGGATAAAAATATTCGCAAAGCAAAAGGGAATGACAAAGAAGCTAAAGAAAACGTTGAATTATTGGAAATGTTGGCAAAACATTTAGATGCCGGGGAAGCAGCCAACACCATCGAATGTTCAAAAGAACAGTTTGCTCGTATGAAGATGTTTAATTTATTGAGCTATAAGCCGGTTATTTATGCGTGTAATATTAGTGAAAATGACCTTATAGGCGGTGGTGATAATGCCTTCGTAACGAGGGTTAAAGAATATGTTAAACAGCTTGGAAATGCGGAGACGTGTAATATTTGTGCCAAAGTTGAATCTGATATCGCTGATTTGCCTCCTGATGAAGCTTCAGAGTTTTTAAAGGAGTTAGGCGTGGATGATAGTGGGGTTGCGCAATTGATCCGAAATACTTATTCTTTACTTGGATTAGCCTCATATTTTACGACTGGTGAACAAGAGACACGTGCCTGGACGTTTAAAAAGGGAATGAATGCTCCAAAATGTGCAGGTATCATACATGGTGATTTTGAAAAAGGTTTTATAAAAGCTGAAGTTGCAAGTTACGAAGATATGATAAAATATTCCGGATGGCATGGTGTACGTGAAGCTGGTAAATCGCGTTTAGAAGGGAAAGATTATGAGTTTAAAGACGGCGATGTTACGATTTTTAGATTTAATAATTAATTAAAATTGTAAAAAATATTGCAAAAATGAAGCTGTGATATAACCTGCCCACGTTGATATGGTTACAATCACTAAAAAAATATTATTTGTTCTCTTGACGTTGTCGTGTATAAGTAGTAGCTCAGTGGTGTTCGCAAGGGGAGTGAACATCGATAAAAAGCCTATTAAAAGGGAATTTTCTATGGAAAGATCATTAGTTATTTTGAAGCCTGATTGTATGAAAAAACATGTTGCTGGTAATGTTATCACTCGATTAGAGAATGCGGGCTTATGTATAGTCGCCTGTAAAATCATGCAACTCGATAACAAGCTTTTGAAGGATCATTATTCCCACATCGCACATTTACCTTTCTTTCCGGAAATTGTTGAATTTATGAGTTCATATCCGGTGATGGTCATGGTTATTGAAGGACCTAATGCGATTGCCAGGATTAGGAATTTGCTTGGACCAACTGATTCCCAGCAAGCACTCCCGGGAACTGTACGAGGAGACTTGGGAACTTATAAGATGCGCAATATTGCTCATGCTTCTGATAGTAAAGAGG
>JAIDVZ010000184.1 GCA_029059365.1 Opitutales bacterium
GTCCTAATACATTGGTTATATTGTGTAGTCCGGTTTTCGTTGTACTCACTGAGTGCATTAGCAAATTCATTGAATTCTAAACCGGTTACATCTTTAAAAATTTTTCCTAATGAGTCTTTTTCTGATTTTGTTTTAGTTGCAGATTTCAATTCTTCTTGGGTAATTTTTTCTTGCATTTCCTCAAAAAACATGTTGATAAGCCTAGCTGCGCCGCTCCTCTGGGAAAACATTAAGGATGTATCTTGGCCTTCTATTACCATCTCGTTATGCATAGCATGCATAAAGTAATAGACCATTTTTACAAAAGGATTCCCAAATTCATTTGTGGATGGCTGTCCCACAGCGACGTATGGTCTAAATACAGGCACTAACTTTGTTACTACTTTCCCATTTTGTTGCCTTACGCTGATTTCTTGAACAGCCCACCCGAAGTTCTGGTTTGCAGAACTGTGCCTGGTGTAAAACATTATTTGCAGCATTCCACGAAATATGGCTAATCGTTCAAATACTAATTCCTTTACCGATAGTGGTTTTTCAACCTTTCTAGCATTTTTGGCTTTTCTAGCCGCCCTGGCACTCAATAATTCCTGGTCAAGAAATGGGTTTTTGTTTTCTGGTATTGTTGTTCCGAACAAGATCTGTCGAAAATCGTTTCGGGTGATGTTTTGACTTGCCAAAAATTGGCGCCATGTTTGCGTATATCCTGATCCCATATCTAATCTTATATCTTGGTCAAAGATGTGGTCGGAAAGACTTTCTAGATCATGGTAAAATTCTCTATCGGTCTGTAAAGATTGTTCATTTTTACCAAGTCGAAACAAGTCTCTTCTATTTTCTTTATTATAATCGGCCATGTAAAGGAATAATTCATAACCGGATTCCAATTGAGATTGATGTAAAGATTTTTCATCCCCACTAGGGAAGTTGACCTCTGTTAATACGCAAAAATTTATGTGCGCTTCATCGAATATACCGACTGCTTCGTTCTTGAAGAACGAGAGTATGTCCCGTAGTAAATAGAACCTTTCAGATAATTTGGACGTGTCTTGTAATTCCTTATCTTTTAGTAGTTCTTTAGCTAGTTCTCCACAGGTTTCTTGGAAGGTCAGTTGCAGCATGTTAAGAAGACTCGTTTTCGCAATAATCACCTGTCTGTTCTCTTTGGCCTCACGAAGGGTTCTAAGTATCTGTTTTAGTTGCTCGACATCTTTTAGTTGCTCACGATTGACGTCGAGAATCACACAACCCTGATTGAATCGAGAGCGCTGATATTCTGCCACATTACCGGTAATTGATTCGAATTGAGAGGGATGGGAAAGTATTACTGGAACTGAACATTTTTCTCGTCGTGAAACATAAAAGCAAAATAGGGAAATAAGCACTGCTGTTTTACCACCGCCCATGATCAATTGGAATGCAGAAATATCTCCAGCAAATAGACCTCTAAGCAACTCCGCCTGGTTAACGTGTGGACGAATATTAGAAAGCGATTCATAAATCATTAATTCGTCGCGTGTTATACCACCACCTATGGCATTGGCAACTGCTCCATATAAATTTTCACCAACTTCACCTTCGCATAATGCTTTTTGTGCCGCAATATCACAATTCATAGCTGAATGGGCGGCTTGTAGCTGAGTTTTTATGGTATCGCTGGGATTATCTTGGTATTCTTTTTGTAATTCTTGTACATTTTTTATCTCCTTTTCGATCGCTTCATTTTTTACAAGCATGTTCTTCGCAAGGAGATAAGTTCGTGCTTGTGCTAAAAAGTCATTATAATCCTTATGATATATTTTGATGCTTATGTTTTGTGCAGGAAATTCAAGTTTGAGCTTAGTCTTATCGTTATTACTAACGCTTTTTGGGTCTACCAAAGGCGGTTTTTCTCTGTTAAGCATAAGCTCAACAAGAACAGGCATCATATTTTTTCCTGGAAGAGTGCCATTGCTTATTTGAGAAGCAAAAATTTTCTTATATAATTTCTCGAGCTCGGAACGTGCATTATTGCGTATTGTTTTTAAAGCTGAGGTGCTTTCCTTTATGGCACCTTGTTTCTTATTTAGATCATCTATAGCAATCAATTTATCATCTGATGGTATAAATTGCCTTTCTTCGAGAAGTTTTTTCCTTCCTTCGGTTATTTCTGTTTTGTAACGATCAAATTCACTTTTGGCTATAGGCCCCATATTCTCAGGTTCTTCTACGTTACCTAGTAAGGTGAACGTAAAGTTGTCATTTTCTCCTTCGAGCAGTGAATTCTCCTGAACAGATGGTCCTGGCTTGGCATTGAGCTTCGAAAAATGCAGCCGTAAAATCTCAAAAGCCTTGATTTCGCCGCTACTCATTACATCAGGCTTCTGATATTTTCGTGTTATGACTGGTACTAGAGACATTTTTTCATCATTTACTGTTGATGAAACTGAGCCAGCATCGTAGATTGATATCGCTGTTAAGTTTTTGGCTTTTTCAGCCAAAGCATCTCTTTGTAGAGGCGAAAGTACAAAACGCGGAGAGTAATAATCTCGATCTCGTAAGTAATTTTCAGAGCTTTCTTGAATTATTTCTTTAACCCTAAAAGTATTATGATCATCATCACTTCTCTTTTTAGTAAGGAAGTCATCTACCTTCGTGTCAGACTGTAACCACATAAAAAGAAAGCGCATCCTTAAAGCATGAGCTTCGGGCGAACGATCAAAATCATCGTTAATGATCTCAAAGAATAAATTCTTTATGGATTCGTCTTCTCTGCTATTACCCAGGGATAAACCACCTGGGATAGACTCAAGAAATCCTATAGTTTGGTCATAATTTTTTTCTTTCAATGCACGAGTGGCAAATATCAGTGCAGAATGCATGGTTGTTTTGCTATTCACTTCAGGTATTGTAAATTCCCCGGAACGTCCAACATTGTTTTTGTTCCAGCGGAGATCGCTGCATTGTACTGTAAGTTGTTCTCTATTAAAATTTATTTTTCTGGGTTCTGATTTTCCGAATAAACCGAAAGGTAAATACCCCGCCGCTTTTGTTAGCTTTGATTCCTGATCAAGTTTAGTGAAAGTACTGATTTTATCTTTATCTTTAATTTCTTCTGGTAGGATGAATCGGAAGTTTTCTACCGTGTTATTGGTTCCTCTTTGTTCAAAAACGAGGTATCCAGTGGTGCCATTTCCCATTGGATTATCAATGTGAGAGAGCTTCATACCGCCGAGGATATGAGGTTCTTTAAGTTTTTGGGTTTTTGGATCAACATACGAATGTGGGTTAATACCCTCAGCTGGATTTAAATCATTTTCAAATTTTTCTCGAGAAATAAGCACCATATTAGGGTTGTCGGCGGATACCCATTCACCGTCCTTTTCCAACAATTTTACTGGTTTATCATACAGTATAAATGCGGGGATTTCTATAACATGGGTGCCATTTTCTTGATATATAATGGCTTCCAAATCATTTCTAGGATTATCACCAGCGAGATCCTTCAAAATTGGTATGCTCTTAAAATCTGCGAATTGTACCTCTTTACTACGATCTATTATTTTGTTGGTAAAATTGTTTTCGAGTCCTTTATAAAATGTAAGTTTTCCACCACGAAGTAGAGCACTGTAGGCAACATCTTGTCCCCCGGTGCGTTCAAGAAACTCATAGCGAGAGCTGGAGTCAGGCACGCTTGCTACAAAGCAAAAATATCGCTTAAAAAGATGAAATTTTGCATCTGGAAGAGACGTTAGTTGCATGCCATCCTCGCGCATGAATATACGAGATATACCTCCGTTTTTTGCATCCTTGCCTGGAGCAATGTAGAAATTTTCTTTACTGTGAGGACCAGAGAGTGTTTTGATTCTAAATTTATTCTCTGAAACTTCGGAAACATCCAAAGCTTCATTTTCACCAATACCAAGATAAGCACAAATTTCATTACGCAGATTCTTATCTTCGCCTATAAGGGTATAAATAGTCGTTCCGACATTCTTGTTTTGTTTTACAACATCACTCGTTCCATTGATAAGATTACAGATAACCGATGTGTCGCGAATAATAAAAGACTTCGCATCTGAATTCCACTCAACTTGTGGGTTAACGTTTTCATAATCTACTGTAGTGCGAAACCTTAAGTTTTGGGCAAGACCTTGGGGAATTTTTTCACAGGATTGATGCCATTTTTTCATGATTTGTTCGGCGGCCGAACCAATATATGAAATTTCATTTTGCTCAAGCTCCTCAGACGTAAAATTAGCAATATAATTTGCACGGAAACGTCTCAATTCTTCCCCACAGAGAAATTCTGAAAACTCGGTTCCTGCTGTTGAATTATTTGCCCCGAGTTCAGCTAAGCTAGCTATCACATTGGCATGCCATTTCGTCGATAGATTAGCGGGATTTCCAAGAAGTTTGCTCTCCTGGCAGGCAAGATTAAGTATTGTTTGGGCTATCAATTTATGAGCATTATCTGTATCGTTGCTTTCTATATTTTGAAAAAGCACCTTTTGGTTAAGTGAATCTAAGATATTTTCTAGGCTATTTTGGACTATTTTATCGATTTTGGCTTTGTCACTACTACTGATTCCGTCACTTTGTCCAAACATAGTTAACACTTCCGCTATGGAATTTATGCAAACCAATAGCGCGTCTAAACGTTTCGTATTATATTTCAAAATATGCTGATTCTTTTCATCTATTGGGTCAAATGGTCGTAATGTTGGTGAATCAAACCAGGTTTTATTTAAGAAACTTATACAGCTATCAGCTAACATTTTTGCATTTTGTGGTGTTTTTACCTGATTGGAGATCAAACTGCGCGCCTTAGAAGAGGTTAGGAGACCCCTCATTAGTTGCCCGATTCCTTGTTGGCTTATTATGCCCTTATCCTCCGCGAGCTGATTGGCAAATGATTGTGGATCGTTACCGATGGCAGCAAGTACGGACATCAAGCGATCCCCGATATTATCGGCATCTTCTACGTTGCATTTTAAGAGATTATTTAAGCTTGATGCGCCATTACGGTATCCCTGGTCTACGATCATCTGGTTACGATCCTCTTCTGTTTTGGGCTTCGCTAAATCAAGATTGTATATATTCTTCGGATCAAATGGTCGCTTTTTAGGGAATTTATAATCATGTTCTACCGGGCATATTTCAGCTCCTATATTATCTTTGTGTGTATATACTGCAAATTGCTTACCAACATTTTCGAGTTTTTCGTTAATTTCTTTGGGGATAAAAGATTTTTTATCTGGGCCACTGTATTCTTTACTATCATATTCGTTACTTCGCAGCATTTGCAATGCGTCATTTAGCCTGATAAGATGTTGAATATCTGCTAGTCCGGAAATAGCCAATTTGATTGGATTTTTAAGCCACTTGGTTTTCGTGGTGTCTTGAAGCCAGTCGTTGCATACGCCATCATCAATATTCTTATATCCAACAACATTGGCTACGGCTTTGGCATAATTATTACCACATTTATGTAGCTCTTTTAAGGTTTTTAAACAGTCTTCTACTGCAACCCCTGGCTTCGCTTGTTCTGGAATATCATCTTTTTCAAAATCACTTAAGCAATCTTCGCCCCAATCGGCATCCAATATGTTATTGTCTGCATTGGTAAGATCTTTGACTTTGGTTTGTATGTTACCGTTGTTATTTACAACATTGTCGATATCAAATTCCTTGCAGGTAGGGTACACGTAGTCTCTTATTTTTTCATTTGTCGTTTCGAACGTTTTTTTATAGCTCTCATTCTCTGATTTAGAAAAGGAATGTTGAAATTCAGATCCGTAACTAGAATATTCAATTTCCCCTAGTGCTCCATCGATACTATCCTCAAGTTCTTCGAAATCATGCCAGCCACCAAGATCTGATTTAAGTTCATTTATATGGTACTCCAAGTTTGACTCCACTCCACCGTGTCCATCAAAACCGCCTTTCACCACATAGTTAAACCTATCTTTCCTTGTTTCATGAGTATGCTCCCTTAATCTTTTGAGTGTATAGTTTCGCAAATCCCCAAATTGATCATTGTAAATCTCGTCTTCTGCTTTCACACTATAAGTATTTTTCCCGGAAAAAAAACGCGGATCACCCAAAAATTCCCAGCATGCCATGTCTTGGAAAATTGATAAACGAGACAATGTTTGTATGTTGCTTTCTATCTTTTTTCGTTCTTTTTCTAGTTCTGCAAGTCGACTTGGTATATCTTCATAT
>JAIDVZ010000185.1 GCA_029059365.1 Opitutales bacterium
TAGTTTGCTCAGATGGCACATCTAAAGAATTTGAATTATTTGCTTTATTTACCAAGATCCCCTCCTTTACGAGGCTGGTATTCTGTCATTTTTATATAAAAATGTCATTTCACTTTTATGTTTGTTAGTTTAGAGAAATCTTATGCTTTCGCTGAAAGTTTTCGTTAAAATATTTCTTACTTTGATTCCCATTCTATTCCGAGGTAATTGAGAGCTCTAGCATTGGTATTAACTGCGTCCCGGATATCGGATGTGCTATCACCGGTATAAAAGTTTGTTAATTGATTGAATTCATCCGTTAAGTTTGAAAAAAATTGTACATGGCCATCCAAGAAAGCAATAAATCCTCCGGTATTTGAGTAAACCCCACCGTCTTTCCCGATTGATTGTTTCCAAGTCCCGGTTTTATGATCTAATCCGCGAGTATATGCGATTGGGGTTGTAGATGCAGGTGCGGATGGAGAAATATTGGTTATAACGACCACGCTTAGTGGATATTGAGAAAAATCTTTATTTATCGCCCATGTATTATTGCGCCATGTACCGATTATACGCGGTGGTTTACGACTGGACGACAAATAATCTGAGGATACGCAGTACATCTCTGGTGATGTCAAATAGCCACGTTTAGCAAGTACGGATGCAAAATCATAAAGATTTTGGCATGAATTGATTTCATATTTATCAGGAGCATTATATAAGTAGTTGATGTATGCAGCTGCAAGTTGCCGTAAATTATTAGAATCCTTCATTTGTCGTGCACGATCGATCGCTTGGCCAACTGAAGGAAGTAAAATAGTGGTCAATAGACCGATGATGGCGATGACCGTTAGCATTTCAATTAGAGTAAATGATCGACGTAAGCAACTCATGAACAACGATTGTATACCCCCAGTGAAGATCTGCAATATTAAAAACAGTCCTAGCGTTGTGGGACAATAACTGGTATATTACCTAGTACGGTAATGGAAATTTTGCACATAGATCAACAACTCGTGAACGAAGATCATTAAAAACTTCAGTATCATTGATATAATCCAGTGCGATTTTGATCATATCTGCGATATCGCGTACCTCTTTTTCTTTCATCCCACGCGTGGTGATTGCTGGTGTACCGAGACGTAATCCGCTGGCTAAAAACGGGCTTCTTGTTTCGTTTGGTACAGTATTGCGATTAGTGGTGATATTGATAGTATCCAATGCTGATTGAGCATCTTTACCGGTAATATCTGGGTGACTACCGCGCAAATCAACTAACAATAAGTGATTATCGGTCCCGCCTGTTGCGATGGATAACCCTTTAGCCGAGAGTTCGGTGGCTAGGGTACTTGCGTTTATTATGATCTGCTGCTGATATTTTTTAAACATGGGAGATAGTGCTTCTTTGAAACAGACCGCTTTGGCTGCGATTATATGCATCAATGGTCCGCCCTGTGTGCCCGGGAAAACAGCGGAATCAATCGCTTTAGCGAATTCCTTTTTACACATTATCATACCACCACGTGGTCCACGCAGAGTCTTGTGAGTTGTTGTTGTAACAAAATCACAATAGGGAATCGGGCTTTGATGTAGGCCAGTTGCTACCATTCCGGCGATATGTGCGATATCGGCCATGACCAACGATCCACAGCTATGCCCGATTTCTGCCACACGTTTAAAATCAATTGCTCGTGGATATGCCGATGCGCCGATGGTAATCAATTTTGGATGATGTTTCTTGGCAAGAGATTCCAGTTCATCGTAATCAATAAGCCCGTTATCCTGCAACACGCCGTAATGTACGATATTGTACAACATACCGCTGATATTTTTAGGATGTCCATGTGATAGATGTCCACCATTTTCAAGCGACATTGTTAGCAGGGTATCTCCCGGTTTAAGGGTGGCCAAGTATACCGCTGTGTTTGCCTGACTGCCTGAGTGAGGCTGTACATTTACGTGTTCAGCACCGAATAGCATTTTAGCACGCTCGATTGCTAGTTCTTCAACGATGTCGATATACTGGCATCCACCATAATAACGTTTAGCGGGATATCCTTCTGCATATTTATTCGTAAGTACACTGCCAGCAGCTTGTAGTACCGCTGGGGAAGCAAAATTTTCAGAAGCGATTAATTCGATATGATTATTTTGCCTGGTTAGCTCGGAATTGATCGCAGAAAAAACTTCGGGATCATTCTGATCAAGTGGGTCGTTAAAAAAAAAGTTTGTCATGTTGTGTTATCTTTTTGTTGGTAGGGTTTTATTGATGATCATGTCTTTCAGTTTATTGGTAGCTTGTTCAAGTGTCATTGTGCCATCAAATTCATCATTTATACGCGATCGGACCGATACATTATTTTCTGCAGCTTCTTTATCCCCAATGATGAACATGTGAGGCACCTTGTCCAGTTCAGCGCGACGAATCTTAGCGCCAAGATTTTCAAGATGTGAATCGATATTGCACCGAATATTTTGTTCTCTTAAAGTCGATTTGATATTTTCGCAATATGGTAGTACTTTTTCATTCAGTGCTAACACACGTACTTGTTCTGGAGCGAGCCAGGTCGGGAAATCTCCACCGAAATGTTCGATTAATAGCCCAGTGAAACGCTCAAGAGAGCCGAATGGAGCACGATGGAGCATAATTGGTCGATGTTTTTGATTATCAGCCCCGATATAGCTGAGATCAAACCGTTCAGGTAGGTTGTAATCTACCTGTACAGTGCCTAATTGCCAATCTCGACCGATAACATCCTTGATAATGAAATCGATTTTTGGGCCGTAAAATGCGGCTTCTCCTTCCTGCTCATCAAATTTCACTCCAAGGTTGCGTGCTGCTGTACGGAGAGCTGATTCGGCCGCTGACCAGTTATCATCAGAACCGATATATTTGTTTGATGATTTATCGCGTAATCCGATACGTACACGAAATTCATTTATCCCAAGAGTTGAAAATATCAACCTTACGAGCTGTAAACAGCCATCAATTTCACTTTCCAATTGATCTGGTCGACAGAATATATGGGCATCATCCTGAGTAAAGCTACGCACCCGGGTCATACCATTCAACTCCCCAGATTGTTCCCATCGATAGACTGTTCCAAACTCCGCAAGCCTAACTGGTAAATCACGGTAGGAGCGTTGTTCAGAAGCATATATTCTTATATGTCCCGGACAATTCATTGGTTTAAGCAGAAAGCCATCAATTTTCCCAGTTTCCATTTCATTGAACATTTCACCGGATGACATGCTTGCTTTTATGCATCTATCCAGTTCTTTGCGATCTGGGAGTGGCGGAAATTGAGATTCTTTATAATATGGGAAATGCCCAGATGTGCGGAATAATCCCAGCTTAGCAATGTGAGGTGTACAAACTTGTTGGTATCCGCTTTTTATTAATGCCGAAAGAATAAAATTTTGCAGTTCGTTTCTGATAATCGTTCCTTTAGGGAGCCACAAGATCATGCCCTGTCCAACTTCATCATCGATCGTAAATAACTTTAATTCTTTTCCTAGTTTGCGATGATCACGTTTTTTTGCTTCTTCGAGTTGTTTAAGATAAGCTTCGAGCTCTTGCTTTGATGGAAACGCAGTACCATATATTCGTTGTAATTGCTGATTATTTTCATCGCCACGATAGTATGCTCCTGCTACGCTAAGCAGTTTGAATGCCTTTATCTGTTTAGAGTATTTAACGTGCGGACCGCGACACAAATCGGTAAACTCACCATTGGTATATAGTGTCACAACTTCCCCGCTAGGGATGTCGTTTAGTCTTTCTAATTTGTATGTTTGATTCTTGGACCGCATATAATTTTGTGCTTCTTCACGTGTGACTTCTTTGCGCACAAATTGCTGATTTTCGGCAATTATTTTGCCCATTTCTTTTTCGATGGCATCCAAATCATCTTGAGAAAATTTATGAGAAAGATCGAAATCATAGTAAAATCCAGTATCAGTTGCTGGCCCGATATCTAGTTTTGTTTCCGGGAATAATCGTAAAACCGCTGCTGCGAGAATATGTGCGGCAGAATGTCTCAGTGCATGTAAATCATCATTGCTCATTTTTTTAAAAATCAGGGTCGCAGTATATGTGTTTTGTGGGTTCAAAAACAATAACTAAATGAGATGTTCATTAAAAAACGCTTTCAATCGTTGTTTTTGCCGATTAATAATACAGAAATTTTATCATCATCTGTTTTTTATTTCCGACCTTAGCAACCATATCATCCGACCATTCCGGCTGTGGAGATTGTGAAAAGACCGCATCTGAACATATCATAGCAGCCTCGTATGAGGTGGTATTATTGGCAATCTCTAAGCCACTTATTGTACCGTCTTTACTGATGATGTATCTGATTATTACTTCTCCAGCAGGTGGTAAATTTTCAAACCTGTGAGACAATAACTGCCAGCGATACGAGATTGCCTCTAGTAATCGTTGTTCATATTCCCCAAATTCCGAGCCTTGTATATCCATGCTGATTTTACCAAGCCTTGGGACTGATGATTCTGACTTTCTGATTGGAGCAGCTACTGACCGAGGTGTTTTAAATTTAACATGTTTGTTTTTATGATTATCGACGCGTTCTTTTGTTGATTGTTGTATTTTTTGCCGGTATCGATTGCGATTCAGAGCGATATACTGGCTGTCTTCATTGACATTTAAATCTGACAACGGGACGGTTTCACCATCTTTGTTTGTTGGATTATCTTTTCCCAAAAAATTTTTTAGTGCACGTCCGGGATCGTTCTCCACATTTTCAGATGATGAAGATTGAGTTTCATCGATATTTGTTATTTCATCCACTGGTGTTGCCTGTGTGATTTTTTGGGATAGGACTGAGCCTTTAATGGTTGGATCTTCTCCAAATTTGGTTGGTTGTACCTCCTGTACAGCGGATTGGTTATGTGCACCATAATATTTGAAACTTAGTGGAGCTGTAGTGTTTGAATTATTAGTATCTATATATGTTTGTTCGTAGATTATGGTCAATGGCTGATGAAAGATATTGATTGTTTGAGACACACTGATTCTGCAAAGCATGAATAGGGCAACTATGTATACGAAAATCGTCCAAAGGAGTACCATTAACGATGGCGGCCGATCTTCTTGGAAAATGAACTTTGGCCAAGGTGTTGGCGTATGATCTACTTTTTTGGAATGTTTCATCGTTCAAGCATGTGGGTGACAATGGAGATAAACATTCTTGATATGTGCAGAATCAACGTGTGTATATATCTGTGTCGTTTCCATATTTGCATGCCCGAGTAATTCCTGTACTAACCGCAGATCGGCACCTGCGTTTAGTAGGTGTGTAGCATATGCGTGTCGGATTGTATGTGGTGATAGATCGGTAGGGAGACCACAAAATTTTAAATAAAATTTTATCCGATATTGAATTTCGCGAATGGATAGTACCGCCTTATGATCACGTTTAAGTAAATAATCATCCATCGCTAGTGGATATTCATCGCGATATCGTAAAATTGCTTGTTCTGTTGCCAGCGAGAATGGGCATATTCGCTCCTTGTTCCCTTTACCAAGTACTTTGATCGTACGGTTTGAAAAATCGATATCGCTTAGCAATATTTTTTGCAGCTCACTGATTCGCATCCCAGTACCGTAAAATAGTTCAATAATCATGCTATCACGTAATGCAATATTGCGTGTGATTAAACCTGCCTGAAGGGCACGCATAGGGGCTTGTATCAGCATTTTAATTTGCGTGATGGTTAAAATTTTTGGCAACAATTTTTCTAATTTCGGCAAAGCGAGTTCATCAGTCGGGGCACTACTAACAAAATGCTCACGAACAGCAAATTTGAAGAACGTTCGTAGCGCAGAAATGTAATTGTGGATCGTTGTGCGCGAATGAGTTTTTTGCATCTCGATGATAAAATCCTGTATTTCACGTGTTGAAACATCCAACAAATTATTTTTTTTACGCCAATTTTTGAACATTTTAAGCGCATTTCGATATGTTGCAATTGTATGGTTTGAGAGAGCACGTTCACTGCTTAATTGATCAAAAAATTGTGATTCATAATCCATTTTTTTGTTTACCATATATTATGTAAATG